>JAJFJK010000059.1 GCA_021774075.1 Nitrosomonas sp.
ACCGCCATCAACAGTCACTATGGCAGCTTCTGGCGATAAGGACGATGTGAAATACGTGGCGACATCTTCATGCAATTTGCCTTGGTTGCCTTTCAGACTCAAAACATAATCTCCATCTTGCTGGATAATCTGCTGAGCGATTTTCTTCTGACAACCCATGGCATCAATTGTAATCACCGTTCCTGCAATGTCTAAACGTGAAAGCAGTTTCGGAATGGGTGTGATTTCATTGGATTTGTCATCCACTTTAACCTGACCTAAAATTAGGCTGTTGCGTTGTGCCCACGCACTAACCATATGAATAGCAGATTTCTTTGATGCTCTATCAATACTTCGTCTTAAGCACTTGCCATCAATGGCAATTACTTCTCCCTCCGTTAGATTGGCTAAATCAGATACCCAATTGGTAAAACATTCGCTGAACTGTTTGTTATCTATCGCAGCAAAAACATCACCAAAGGTGTCGTGTGCTGGTATCCCATGCTGCAAACCAAATAATTCAGTGAACCAGTCTACTTTGGCTTTGCCAAATTCTTCAATAGCCACCCAATTGTCCGCACCACAAATAACGGCGCACAGGGTGATAAAGAATATATCTTGTAGTTTGTGTTTCTTTTGTCTGTCTAGTCTTGGGTCTTCAATACTTGAAAAATGATGAATAATCGAGGGTGTTAGTTTGTCTGCCATTTAAAATCAAAATGATAGACTTAATACCTCATCTAGTTTCTGTTTTCAAGCGTTTTTAAGCCCGATTGCCCTGATAATCAGGGCTTGTCATGTTGACATTCAAGATTAATATTTTAGGCAAAGTTTTAGAAAAAATATGTAAAACAAGAGGGGCATTACTCAAATGCGAAGAACTTCGCGAGTTAACTATGAATAACGAGTTGTAAGCCTTATTTGTGAATCTCTTTCTCAGAAACGCCAATCCAATTGTAAACCGACGATGTTAATTTGTTCGGAGTAACTGCCGATAAGCCGGTCATCGGTTGAGCCACTACGGTTGACGGAAGGATCAGCGAAAAACAGGTGTGCATAAGCACCGTGTACATTAATATTTTTAAGAAGTGTATATGTAAAGCCTGCGGTCAACCAATAGCGATCATTATCAGGAATTCGAGGTGACCTGTAGCGTGAATTAGGCACGGGGGTTTGATCATAGGCAAACCCGGTTCTGAAAACCCATCTACCTGCCTGGGAAAAATAGCTGGTGCCTAAGGCGTATCGCCAAGTATCTTTCCATTTCAAATTTTGTACGTCATCGGGTTGTGCGGATGAAAACTCTGTTCTGAGTTCCTGTACAAGACTCCAATGGGTCCATAGCGCATTCGCAGAAATTGCCCAATGGGAATTAAAGCGATGGTGGAAGCCGAACATAACATTGTCCGGCATAGTAGCCGAGATACGCGCATTGGTATCGATAAAAGCGCCATTCTGGGTTAATGCAATGGCGTTGCCAGGGACGGAAAAATTCGCATTGCCTGTCACATCATGATGGATTTTGGAACGATAACTGACACCGAGGCTGGTATCTTTATTCGGGGTATAAAGTATACCGAAATTGTAACCCAACCCTACACTATCACCCTTAAGGCTAACATGTCCGTCCGCTGCTTGTGGCAACAACCCCTGGCTGGCACAAGGCGTGGGGCCTAAAGCCTGAAGACAAATTGTCCCGAAATCAATGGCGTTTGTTAATTTCGATCGTAGGTACTGAATGTTGAAGCCAGCACCGAAAGATACTTTTTCCGTAATTTTTAGAGACAAGGCTGGGTTGATGTTTATTGTCTCAAGCTTCGAATCAATTGCTTGATAACGTCCTATCCAGTCCGACTGATAGCTATTGCGCATACCGAAAGGGACATTGATCCCTAGACCAAATGCGAATCGTTCTGTCAGCGACTGCACGTAATAAAAATTTGGAATAAGAACAAGGCTTGCCGAATCGCCGCCGTTGCCACCCTGAAGCGGTGTGCCGCCTACCAAAGGGCTTAACTGTGACGCATCATTATTAAAAGTCACTGACGGCATTACAATATATCCTGACACTGAAACCAACCTGCCACGAATTTGACTCATTGCAGCAGGATTAAAAAACACCATACTGCCGTTTTCGGTATTGGTTGGTGCGCCAGAAAATGCTTGACCTAATTCCTTAACACTCTGTTCCATGACAGCAAAGCCTGCACCCAATACAGGAGCTGAAAAATAGAACAGGCAGTAGCCCAGGCAGCGAATACCATGACGAAATAAATAAGTGAATGCAGTTTTAGGTACGATATCACTACTCCGAAAGTTTCGCTGCTATGAATAAACAAGCTTTCTAAACCTGTTCAACCACTTCTATCAAGATATTTGAATACCGATAGCTCATAAGTAATTGGGATTTTGCGACTTAATTTTTCTTTCGTCAATCAGATTCCACAGACCAGCTTAAATGCAAATTTATTCTCATTCAATTAGCGTAAGTGGTTTAAACTGAAGTAAAATTTTACAATAATGCGATGTCGCTTCTCAATTCAATTTCGTAGAAGTTGAATTTAGCCAGTCTTTGTATCTTTGGAACTGCCGACATTAATTCTGAGTCAAATGAATTGTTTCGTGAAATCTTATTTATCAAAGTGTCAGTGATGATCCTCCAGTTAAACTATTTTGGTTCAATAGAAAACACTCCGATAAATGGAGTACAGATTCTATGACAAACTCACAATGAAAAGCGATCCCAAGGAATCAACATTGCACTGCCCTAATATTGATTCCAGGCTCACAGTATCAGATCATGCTGCGGGAATACATTCTGGGCAGGTAAAATTACTTTATCAACAAACTGCAAGCTCGTTGCCGGCCACGCTCATCATCGCGGCAGTACTTGTTTCAGTTCTATGGGATGTTGTTTCAGAAAGTTGGCTCATTGGCTGGTTGGCGGCAATTTGCGTGCTTACTTTTGTTCGATACCTTTTGGTATTGTTTTACTTCCGAAAAAATCCCTCGGTGACAGAATCAGTTGTCTGGGGTCGATTCTTTGTATTCGGTGTCTTTTTAGCAGGCCTGCTTTGGGGTACAGCAGGCGGCGTTTTTTTTGTTAGTGACAGCCCGGTTCACCAGCTATTTCTTGCCTTTTTGCTAGGCGGTATGGTTGGGGGAGGAATGTCTACTTTATCATCGTATAAAGGTGCCTATCTGGTCTTTTCAGTGCCCACTCTTACTCCCTATACCTACCAAATAATAGTCCATGGAAGCGATAACTATAGTGCCATAGCCCTGACCTATTTATTATTTCTCTTCATGATGGTAAATATTTCACATCGACTGCATCGCACCATAACTGAGTCCCTACGATTGCGTTTTGATAACTCCGATCTATTGGATCGCTTATTCCTGGCTAGAGACAAACAACATGCGGTTAACCAAGAATTACAAATTCAAATTGCCGAGAAAGATCTTGCCGAGAAAGCTTTGCAGAATGTAAATGAACAGTTAGAACAACGTGTAATTGAACGCACTGAGGCACTCGCCTTATCTAATGATATCCTGCAGCGAGAAAAAGAGCTTTTCCGCATCACATTGGCCAGTATTGGTGATGCCGTTATCACCACAGATTGTTTGGGAAATATGACCTATTTGAACCCTGTTGCAGAGTTGTTTACAGGCTGGAGTAACAGTGAGGCAAAAGGTTTATCTCTGCAGCGTGTTTTTTGCATCATGGATATAGTCACCCAAGACCCTATTAAAGATCCTTTTAATGGCTGCTTGAACAAGACTAAGAAGGATGCCCGGAGCCAAGAGTGTCTGCTGATTCGTAAAGATGAGCATAAATATGTTATCGATTACTCAGTTGCGCCTATTTTTGATGAGAAACAAAACATGATCGGGGCCGTATTGACTTTTCGGGATGTGACAGAACGTCGTAAACTAACACAAAAACTCGCTTACCAAGCAACGCACGATGCACTGACTGGCCTGTTAAATCGCGATGAGTTTGAGAATCGGCTCAGAAAAATCCTGATATCGGCCCGCGAAGAAGTCCCTCATGCGCTACTGTATCTTGATCTGGATCAGTTTAAAGTGGTCAATGATACCTGTGGGCATAATGCGGGGGATGAATTGCTACGACAAGTAACTGCGCTATTAAATTCCAAGCTGCGTTCACGCGACACTTTGGCACGCCTTGGTGGCGATGAATTTGGCATTATTCTTGAACATTGTCCGCAAAAAGAAGCATCACGCGTTGCTCATTCAATACTTGAAATGGTTCAAGATTTTCGCTATCAATGGGAACGCAAGATTTTCACTATTGGTGTCAGCATTGGACTATTCCCTATTAATCGAAGTAATGAATGTCTGTCCAAGGTGTTAAGCGCAGCAGATAAGGCCTGTTATGCGGCCAAAGATAGCGGACGAAACCGGGTTCATGTTTATCAATCCGATGATAGGCTATTGTTGAAGCGGTCAGGTGAAATGCAATGGTTAACCCGTATTCAACTGGCCATGGCTGAGAAGCGGATGTGCCTGTATTTTCAGCCCATCTTATCTGTCTCTAATAAAAAAGTGCTGGTGGAACATGGCGAGATTCTCCTACGCTTACAGGATGAACAGGGTAAATTAATATTGCCGGGATCATTTCTTCCTTCTGCTGAACGGTATGACCAGATGTTAATGATTGATCGCTGGGTGATGGAAGAGTCCCTCAAACTACTCAAGAATCGCGTTCATTCACGAGCTAAAGTAATGTACGCAGTTAACTTGTCCGCGCAATCTTTGGGGGATGAGGATTTTCTCAATTTTGCTGTCGATATGATCAAAGTATATAAAATAAATCCGCCCAGTCTGTGTTTTGAAATCACAGAAAATGTTGCGCTGGCCGACTTGAAGCATGTCGTAAGGTTCATATCTACACTCAAAGAGTTGGGTTGTCGTTTTTCAATGGATGATTTTGGTAATGGTTTATCTTCATTTGGTTATTTGAAAGATATTCCGCTGGATTATTTAAAGATTGATGGACGACTTGTTAAGGACATGGCCTCCGATCCGGTTGATCATGCAATGGTTGAAGCTATTCATGACATCGGGCATGTCATGGGGCTTATGACGGTCGCAGAGTGGGTGGAAAATGCCGAGACGATACAATTGCTTAAAGAAATGGGTGTTGACTATGCTCAGGGTTTCTGGCTCGCAGAACCTCGTCTGATTGAACAGTCAGGTAAATAGTTTTCTTGTATTCTCTCATGGGGAATTGCAGCATACACTTTGTTAGGTAGTCGGAGTACTAACGCATTGCCTCAAAAGAAAAGGTAACCGAAGGCTCATACGTTGCCTAAAAACCTCATGACCAAATGAGCATTTCATAGCCCCCCTGACCAACCCTGCCTGGATTGGATGCCGCCAACATCTCGCTGTTGGATCACAATCATTGACTGATATTAGTTTTTGGCAATCGGGTATTATCGGATATAATCAGGTAAGAAATCGGATGTGAGGCATGCATGAAAGAACCAAAAATCACTATTGGGCAAGACTTGCTACAGCTTGTCTCAGAAATCGATGAGTTTAAGGGTAAATGGCTGGCACTCAAAACAATGTCTCTGGAACGTTTGGAACAATTGCGCAAGGTGGCTACCATTGAAAGCGTGGGATCATCCACCCGGATTGAAGGCGCTAAGCTTAGTGATGCGCAAGTAGAAACTTTGCTGTCCAATTTGACAACCACATCCTTTAAAACTCGTGATGAACAAGAAGTGGCTGGTTATGCCGAGGCCATGGATTTGGTCTTTCAAGCCTATGAAGATTTACACCTTACTGAAAATCATATCCGCCAATTGCATCAATTGTTGCTCCGCCATAGCCAAAAAGATGAACGCCATCGCGGTGAATATAAGAAGCTGCCAAATCATGTCGTAGCCAAGGATGCGCGGGGCCGTGAAATTGGCGTAGTTTTTGAGACAACTACTCCCTTTGATACACCGCGAGAAATGGAGGAATTGGTGAAATGGGCAGCGAAGGCTTTTGACGAATCTTCCATGCATCCGCTGTTGATCATTGCCGTTTTTTCCGTTGTATTTTTAGCCATTCATCCATTTCAGGATGGTAATGGCAGATTATCGCGCATTCTTACCACATTAATGCTGTTACGTTCCGGATACGATTATGTGCCCTATGCTTCGCTAGAAAGCGTAGTGGAAGAAAACAAAGACCTTTACTACAAGGCGCTACGCCGAACACAAACAACATTAAAACAGGATGCTCCAGACTGGGAGCCATGGCTTGGATTTTTCCTGCGCTGCTTAAAAAAACAGAAAGTAAATCTTGCACTGAAAGTTGAACGAGAAAAGGCAGTGAGTGATACGGAATTACCGCTGCTGTCAGTGAATATCATAGCGTTACTCAATCAGCATGAACGTCTGACCATTGCACAGATTGTTGAACATACCGGTGCAAATCAGAACACTCTGAAAGTCCGGTTGCGTGAATTGGTTAATGCAGGGCGTATTAAACGTCACGGCAAAGCACGTGCTACGTGGTATCGCTTGTAAATATATATCTGTTTTTTTATTTGCATGATCTTTGAGATTAGATTGTTAAAGGGGCTCTGGGGACATACTCAATTCCTTGCGTAATTAAGTAATGTCCCCAGATTTCTGCAGATTTCTGTCCCCCAGATTTCCCGGAGCAGCAATATGACACTGGTCTTTCGTATCATAAAATGGTGGCTTCCAGATGGGGAACTCTGTCGCCCTGCTCGTGTAGAACTTACGAGGCTAAATCACTTCAACTGTCGTTTACGGCCTGTTAGCTTGCGCCCATCGTGCTTAACATTTGGAGTTACTCCCGCCTACCCGATGTTTGCTACCCGGTGGTTGACCTACCTTGCCGGGGCGGGATTCTCACCCGCTGGAATCTTCGACCTTGCTCGGCCGCACTCCCCAGAACTCCAGAACTCCAGAACTCCAGAACTCCAGAACTCCAGAACTCCAGAACTCGTCTGACCATGCGCCGACAGTTTTAATTTGAGCGGTGAAACTGGGATAAAATAGCGTGCGAGATTATCAAATGTAAAATCTGGCTGTGAAATTACGCTATGCGAAGGCATATCTGGAATAGGTTTATGCGTTTTATTTGGCTTTGAAATATTTCTAAACAATGTAATGTTTTTATGATCTTAATAATTA
Organism: Nitrosomonas sp.; assembly: GCA_021774075.1. Lineage (GTDB taxonomy): Bacteria > Pseudomonadota > Gammaproteobacteria > Burkholderiales > Nitrosomonadaceae > Nitrosomonas. The sequence continues at coordinate 7,167 of JAJFJK010000059.1, forward strand.
GCTTTATAACTGATTAACTTATCGCTCAGGTAAAATAATGGAATATATTGAGGGTTTTTATAACTATCAATTAGTTGCAATTTCTATTCTTGTTTCGATTCTTTCCGCCTATGTTGCTCTCGATCTCCGCGCATTCGCAGCAGAAAATCGACAGACGCGTGAAAAACAAAAATGGTTAATCATTTCCAGCATTGCTATGGCGGTTGGGATTTGGGCAATGCATTTTATCGCCATGATGGCATTTCAGTTGCCAATACCCATTTTATATGGCGGTATTGCAACGATTGCGTCGCTTTTAATTGCAATTGTCGGCTGTTTTCTTAGCTTTATTATTGCCATCAGAGTATCCACGAAGCATACTCTGGTTTTTGCTGCGCTAACAATGTGTGCTGCTATTGTTGGCATGCACTATACGGGCATGTCAGCCATGCATCTTTCAGCAAGAATGGTTCTTGACCCATTTTTGTTTGCCTTCTCAGCTTTGTTTGCTGTGAGTGCATCTTATGCATCCCTGTTCGTGATGTTTCCAAAAGGAAAGATACTAATTGAAGGACGACGCAGGAAAATAATCGCAGCAATCTTAATGGGGATTGCCATTTCTGGTATGCACTATACCAGTATGGCCGCAACTCACTTTATTCCTGTTGATGTACCGCTAACTAACAACTTCGGGTTTATGATGGAAGAGGATTCGATGATTGTTGCATTAGCAACCGCTGTTAGTGCTTTAATGTTTTTTCTTTTATATGCTAAAGATACGGCATATCGAAAATCTGTTGCGATTACTTTGGAAGCCAATATACTACGGAAAAGTGAAGCGCAATTACGTAAGCTAATACAACACCTGGGTGAAGCCATTATTGTTTTTGATGAACAAGGGGATATTAAATTGTTCAATAAGAACGCAGCCATGCTGTTTGGTTATATGCCGGAGGGAATGTTCAATAAAAACGTTTCTCAGTTAATACCAGAGCTGAATAATAGTGAACACAGTCACTTTATTGAACATTATCTCCAGATGGGGAAATCGAAAATCATTGATGCCGAATCATGCGAGTTCGAGGCATTACACAAGCATGGACATACTACTCCAGTGGAAATAATGATTAGCGATACAGGCAAGGGATTTGAATATCGTTTTATCGGGATTATTCGGGATATCTCTTTACAGAAAGAGAAAATAGAACGATTGGAGAGCATGGCAAATTATGACCAATTGACCAATTTATTTAATCGATATAGTTTAAACCAACGTATAGAGCATGCTATTGTAATGGCCAAACGCCAGAAATGTACGTTAGCAGTAATGTATTTGGACCTGGACGGGTTTAAGGCAGTCAATGATAGTTTCGGACATGATGTCGGCGATGAATTGCTTAAAAAAGCGGCGGCTTGCTTACAACAATGCGTTCGAGAATCAGATTCAGTTGGGCGTTTGGGTGGCGACGAATTTTGTATTGTTCTGGAAGGTGTTGTTGATAGTAAGGCTGATTCAGAATTAGTGGGTGAAAAAATACTAAAACTTTTCTCTCAACCTTGCCGAGTGAAAGATTATAAGTTGGACATCACAGCAAGTATAGGCGTAGCTATATACCCAGATGACGGAATCGAAGTGGAAACATTACTAAAAAATGCTGATACCGCAATGTATTTGGCAAAAAAGAACGGGAAAAATCAACTCAGTTTCTATGAACACTAAAGCTCAGGGGCTGAATTTAACTAGTACTCCGACTACTTAATATTGACGGGTTCAGAGTTGCCCAGATGATTCAAGGCAAGGCGCGGTCTGCAGCGAATGGTCAGCCATTTTCAAAGACCGCAACACCGCATTGAATCATCTGGGCAGCTCCCTTCGGGCGACCCGGGAAGCCTTGCCCGTGTTGTTACGCCCCTTGAAAAGGGCTAGCCATTCCCTGCGGGGCGTGCCTAGCGGTCAACCACTTCCCGGATCGCTGAACCCGTCAATATTAAGTAGTCGGAGTACTAGTGCCTGACAGAAAACCAAACTTAGCATTAAGAAATAATAGCTGATACCTGCCAACAAAGAAAGAATGAAGGAATCAGCTACTCCTTGTTTATAAAACTTATCAATCAATCGGATGATGGTGACTATAGAAATGCGATCATGGCTATTGCAAAAAACGAGAACAGCGATGCATGGGATAGACTAATAAAAGATAGCCAAACTTATACTACTCATTAGCGAATCAGTTGTACTTAACTTTGCCGCAAACCTGTCCTGCAAAGTAGGACAATCTCTCCTTGATGCCAATTTAAATTGTAATCAGCGCGGTAGGGCAATGGAATGGACAGCCTCCTAGCCTGAGTATTGCACCATTTCGTTATATTTTAGCCTGCAAGCATTATATTTATAGGTTTTTGGGGATTTTGACGAAAATGCTGTTTTTACCCAAGGCCTCACTTTTCAAACTGGGTTTGCGGCTTTTGGTAATGATATACTCTGCGTTTGTAAAAATGATCGATAACTTGAAATATGAAGATTTCCGCATTTGAAGCGCGTGTTGGTAACCTGATTGAGCATCAGGGCAAACTCTGGAAGGTGCACAAGAAAAGTCATGTCAAGCCTGGTAAGGGCGGTGCATTTGTACAATTGGAAATGAAGTGTGTTAGTGACGGCACCAAGCTCAATGAGCGTTTCCGTTCGGAAGATAAAATTGAAAAAGCGCATGTGGAAACACGCCAGATGCAATACCTCTATACTGAGGGAGACGCTTATATTTTTATGGATAATGCGACTTTCGAGCAACTCACAATGTCAGTCGATGACTTGGAAGCTCAAATACCATTTCTACTGCCCAATACCGATGTTCAGATTAATTTTCATAATGACAACCCTATCGGTGTCGAGCTGCCAACTAGTGTTGTCCTGGAAGTGATTGAAACCGATGTGATGGTTAAAGGGCAAACTATCACCGGTGGCGGTAAACCGGCAGTGCTAGAAACCGGCTACAAGTTGACGGTGCCGCAGTTCATTAGCATCGGCGAGAAAGTCAAAGTCAACACTGAAACCGGCGAGTATGTTGAGCGGGCGTAGTGTGCACAATGTGCGTCAAACTCCTCTGTAAGCGCGAATCCAGCTTCTCTAAATTTCTCTAGGATTACTCATCGATTTGTATGTTTAGGGCACTTCTAAAAATCCAGATTTCATCCCAACTGCTGTGTTACAGAAAAAATTTATTACTGTAATATCAAACATATGCTGTGTTGCAAAAATTTTTTCTGCGCCTTGCATTTGAGCGAACTCTGAATTTTTAGAAGCGCCTTCATGACCATTAAGGCGTAATCAGCTTCTGATGTGCGCCGATGTTTTTCAGGTATGATTCCAAATCAGTCGTTTTCTATTTATCCATAAAATATGAGCATTGCTTTATTAAGCGCCTATGTGATGTGCGTGATGGCCTTATTTGCTTATGGCGTCAATTGCTATTATATGGTGTGGCGTTTCTGGAGGACCTACCGCAAAGAATCCACACGTATGCGTGAGCGCATTGACGCGGCACAGTCGATTTTTGATGATGTGGCCGCTTTGCCGCATGTGACTACACAGATACCGCTGTATAACGAAGCCAATGTGGCGGAACGTGTGATCCGGGCGGTGGCCGCGATTGATTATCCGTCCAGTAAACACGAAATTCAGATTTTGGATGATTCGACCGACGAGACTTGTGCAATCGTTGATGAAATTGCAATTTTGTTACGTTCGCAAGGGAAAGACATCAGCGTTTTTCGTCGTAAAAAACGTCAAGGCTATAAGGCCGGTGCGCTGGCTGAAGGCATGCAGGTCTGTAAGGGCGAGTTCATTGCCATTTTTGACAGCGATTTTGTGCCCAATCCAGATTATCTGCGGCAAATGATTCCGCCCTTGCTGGCAGATGAGCAACTGGCTTTTGTGCAGGCGCGATGGGGGCATTTAAACACCCAGCATTCTGTACTCACGCAAGCCCAAAGCATTGGCATAGATGGGCATTTTATGATTGAACAGAGTGCCCGTGCCTTTAATGGCTTTTTCATGAATTTTAACGGTACGGCGGGTGTCTGGCGCAAGCAGGCGATTCATGATGCCGGTGGCTGGCAGTCCGATACGCTGACGGAGGATATGGATTTGTCTTATCGTTGCCAATTGGCTGGATGGCGTGCGAGTTTTCTGGCCGACGTGGTGGTGCCTGCTGAATTGCCTGAGACGTATACCGCGTTTAAAAGCCAGCAATTTCGCTGGGCCAAAGGGTCTATTCAAACCGCCATCAAATTATATCCCAGTGTGCTGCGTTCAAAAGCCAGCGTGATGGCAAAAATCCAGGCATTTCTGCATCTGACGCATTATAGTATTCACCCGATTATGGCGCTATTGTCGATACTGACACTACCCGTTTTGTTAACGCTGGATGTTAATGTGCCGTGGCAATTAATGGCGTTTTGCATGCTGTGTATTTTAATCGCCATCTGTGGCCCCAGCACGCTGTATTTAACCAGTCAGATTGTGACACAAGCGGGTTTTAAGCGATTATTGTTTTTCCCGGTGTTGATGTGCGTGGGTGTTGGTATTGCTTTGTCCAACACGCGCGCGGTATTTGAAGCGGTGATGAATGTTAAAAGCGGCTTTGTGCGTACACCCAAAAGCGGTGATTTTAAGAAGACACAATACCGCGTCAATGCACCGGTATTGCCATTGTTTGAGATACTATTAGGGCTCTATTGCGTGGTGAGCCTGTTTTATTATATTGAGGCCAAACAATACATGGTAGGCCCGTTTCTATTGATTTACGCCTGTGGATTTTTATTGGTTGGGATTCGGTCATTTAGGGAAAGTTACCAATGACGCAGCACAGCATTGTTTGCAAGTGAGCAAATGCGTAACGCACGTCAATTATTCTTTCTAGGCTCGCTGGCTTTAGTCTTTTTGGCGGGCGCTATTCATTGGACGCCATGGGCGATAGCCTATAAAGCTGCGTGCATGATCTTGTCCTATGGCGTTATGTTTGTTGGCTTTATCGGCGCATGGCTAAGCTTTCCAGGAGGTTTGACGTCACGCCATAAAGTCGGCCTGATTCTTGTCATTTCACTGCTTGCACGAATCATGATGCTGGGCGTGCCGGTTTCAGATGACGTGTATCGTTATCTGTGGGAAGGTAAAATCGTCGCCGCCGGTGAGAGCCCTTATCAATATCCTGCCGATCATGCGCATTATGAAACTTATCGTGATTCGTATTGGGAAGGCATGAATCATAAGGATAAGCTGACCGCCTATCCGCCCCTTGCTGAGTTCATGTTTGCCGGTGTGAGCAGTATTGCTTATACACCATGGGCCTTCAAAGCGTTGTTTATTCTTGCTGATTTGTGCGTGGTGTGGGTGCTGATATCTTTTCTGATGCTACGCGGGGCGGATGTACGTGCTGCCATGTTGTACGCGTTAAATCCATTGCCATTATTTGCCATTGCAGGCGAGGCGCATTTTGACGTGTTGCTGATTCTGGCGATGATGTTGTCGGTATTGTGTGTCGAAAAGAAAGCATTCGCTTGGGGCTGGATCTGGTTGGGTATTGCCATTCAGATTAAAATTATTGCAGTTGTTTTAGTGCCACTATATCTGTGGCGATGCCATTGGCGATACGCCTGGTTGTTACTCATTCCGTTGGTGTTGCCGTCACTTTATTTTCTCGATTCATTGTCAGGCATGTTCCAGGGGCTTTGGGCCTTCGGCGGCACGAATGCCTTTAATGGGCCTGTTCATGGCCCGATCAATTATATCTTAGATGGCAATATCACCTGGGCTTCACGCGTGGTGTTTGCATTATTTGGCCTCATCGCACTGTGGGTCATATGGGCGGTCAAAACACCCGCCAAAGCTGCATATTTATTGATTGCATTGCTGGTGCTGTTATCCCCGGTTGTGCATTATTGGTATATTTTGTGGGTGATTCCATTTGTGGTGCTTTATCCCGGATTGTCCTGGTTGGTATTGAGCTTCACCAGCAGCGCGTATTTCGCATCAACGTTCAGTGTGGAAAATGGTGAAGACTGGTTGTTGCCCGTTTGGACCATGTGGGTGATGTGGCTGCCATTTCTGTTGGTGTTGATGTATGAACTGAGAATGGTGTTGCTGCGCAAAATGCAGCCGGAAAAGTTGTGGGAAAAGCCTGAGACACTGGCGATCATTGTGCCCACCTTGAATGAAGGTGAACAAATAAAAGCTTGCTTGTCAGCGTTGAAATCGCTAAAACGCCCGGCCGATGAAATTATCGTCAGTGATGGCGGCTCAACCGACCACACCGTTGCCACAGTCCAGGCCATGGGGTTTAAAGTTGTCACTAGCAAACGCGGACGTGGCGCTCAAATCAGGGCAGGGGTGGCGGCCGTCAATTCAAACGTGGTGCTGGTGATCCATGCGGATTGTGTCTGTAAAACTGATGTCAGTCAGCGAATCATGACGGTGTTGACACAAAACCCAGACGTGGTGGGTGGCGCGGTCGGACAACGTTTTAACACCGCATCATTGCGCTTATTAATCATCGAAATACTTAACGATGCCCGCGCAACACTGGGCGGTGCCAGCTTTGGTGACCAGGGGCAATTTTTTCGCAGCGCAGAAATACGAGAACAGGGCGGTTTTCCGGATTATCCATTAATGGAAGATATCGAGCTCAGCCTGCGCATGATGCAAGCCGGGCGCGTGGTGTTGCTCGGTGACGGCATTCAAAACTCTGCCCGCCAATGGAAGCGGGATTTTATCAAACGCATTCTATTAATCCTGAAACTGGTGATTGTTTTCAGGTTAAGTCGGTTGTTTAATCGTGATGTGACGAAGAAACTTTATGAGATGTATTACGCCAAGAAGTAGGGTGGGTAGGGTGGATTAGCAAAGCGTCATCCACCTGTATCCTTAAAATATTATCGAAAGTTTTCTGCACAGCGGTGTATGGCCATGCTATCGGTCAGATTAAGGCATTCGCGTGCATCCAAATTTGACCGCGCTGTCAGTGCGTATTGATGGGCTTCTTTCGCCGTACTATCCGCTATAAGCGTGTCTGTTACAGGTTCTATCTCGGAAGATGAGTCATCAATGCAGGGTTTTGTTGTTTCGCATAATGCGGCAATTTGTTGACCGATCTGAAAGGAACCGATATTTAATTTCTCTAATGCAGCTTGCATTAGCGTCGTATTTAGCCACATACCATCATCCGACGTAAGAAACTCTACATACGCCTCTAATTCACTATCGTTCAATTCCCGATAAATATAAGCTAGTAACGCGAATACCTGATTTCGCATATCTTCATGCAAATCCTCCCTGATTTGGGTAATTTCGGTGTCAAACTCAGCCATGGTTGGCTCATCATTGTCGACTGCGCCGTTTAGCATGGCGCGAATCATGCCTGAACTTAGCTCAACCATGAATTCAGTCAGTTGAACGGCTGAATCATATTGCTGAAACAATTGGACGCGTTTTTCCGATAAGGAAGCGTCAGTTAGTCCTGAGGCATAAGTTTGCAGTGCAGCCGGTTGAATTTCCTGCATTTCGATTTGTGTAATCTTTTGCAACCAGGGTTGATGGTATGACTGCAATAGCCTTTCAGCGCGACCCAGATCAAAGTTGTTTTTCAGCGATGCATGCAAGTATTGTTTAATCAGCTTGGGATTAAATGCTTCTGTTACCATCTGCTCTGTTTTCATTTGCACAACAGGATCTTGTGCCTCGATTGAGGTTTGTTTTATGCCTTGTAGAATTTGATTTGGAATATCATCAACTTGTTTATTCCAACCTGTGACAACCAATAATTTATCAATTAATTCATTCGGGTCGGTTAGCGTTAGATTTTCCACTGTCTCAATTGGTTGTGCGGCAGAAACGGGATTCTTAGTGACAGGAACAGGATTAATGGCTGCCGCAGCCTGTGGCAAGGAAGGTGGTAGTGTAGGTTCCGGCACTACCAGAAAAGTATGCCACAGGAACCATCCACTAAAGCCAAACAATACAACACTTGAAGCAGCTTTTACTGCTTTAGTTTTATCGAATTCTATTTTTAGCGATTTTAATGATTGGAGTGATTCAGGTAATTTTATAGATTTAAATGATTTCAAAGACTTTAGAGAGCTCAATTTTTTCATCATCGGTATTTCCCACGGATAATTAAGTGATGGCACAAGCTAAAAGCCAGTATGTGGCGTATTTGGTTAAACTTGTTCCCGTTATTTACTATTTTAAATAACGGCATACCATGTTTTGAGCTGAATTTTTTTAAATAAGCACGTTGATTTCAGTGACTACTCGATGCTAGTTTTCAGATTAAGTTGTGTATTAAATGGTGGCGTGCCGAAAAAAACTTTATGAGGTGTATTACGCCAAGAAGTAGGGTGGATCAGCGAAGCGTCATCCACCATCATATGTTATAAAACTCTATTAAATAATGTGTCATATCACATAGAGATTTAGGAGCGAGAGACATGAAAAAGAAAGTAGGCGAACCAATACATCCTGGGGAGATTCTTACTGATGAACTGGAGTTTATCGGGATTAATGCTGGTGAATTAGCCAAGAAAATTAATGTGCCTAAAAATCGTGTATATCAGATTGTTAATGGAGAACGCAGTGTTACGGCTGATACAGCACTGCGCCTTGGAAAATTTTTTGGAACAGGTCCCAGAATTTGGCTCAATTTGCAAAAGGCGTATGAATTGGATGTTGCTTCTAAGCAAATGGGGGAGATGCTTAAAGACATTACGCCATATGAGAGTGTAAGAACACAAAGTATCTAATAGTTTATTTTTATGAGAAACCTTATAAATCTTATCTCAAAAAGTTGTGAACACGCTGGAATGGAGCCTGACACGGACTTGATCGTTTCCAGTAGTCAAAAGATTACAAGTGTGGAATCAGGATTAGGCAATGTTCTCTGTGACCTCTGAGGTCTCTGTGTTTAAATTTGGTAGGCTTTAATCAACACAGAGACCACAGAGAAAAGCAGAGGGAATAATGTTTTTTGAATCTTTGAAATATTTTAGTTAGACTGTTCTGACTGGGTAGGGCGATAGTTAATGTGTTATCAAAGGATGCTTGAGTCATATCTGTAAATTGCTTACACGAATATTTGAATTGAGGATGACTGTTACATGAGAATTCTATTTGTACTATTTTTCACATTTTTTATCAATAACCTGGCACATGCGGGTGATTTTGAATTAACGGTGTATTTTAATTTGGGTGTTGCTGAAAATCATGGGGTTATCAGTTGCCGGCAAGGCGGCGAGCAGTTGGATACGGAATACCATTTGACGGTGTTTAAGGATGAGCCGCGTTATACGATGTTAGGGAATCTGGATTTTGATCATAACGTTGCCGGGGATGTTGAGCAGCGGTTTCATTGTGATCATGGCGATTTCACACTTCAAGAGTTAATTAGTACTGAAGAGGATGCCATTAACCTTTTTATATATTTGGAAGAAATTTATTTTATTAAGGACGATTTATATAAAATTGCGAATGTGCGCTTAACTTCCGGTCAGGATTATTTCATGCAGGAAAAATATATCAATAAATCAGATGAGCCGATTGTGAAAACATCGCATACCGAGCAGGATGCGATTTCTAAAACTGTCGCGTCTATGACGGATGAGGGTGATCTTCTCTACCGCGTTGAAATTAAAAGGAAGTGATTTTAGGAGCCGTTGCATGACTAATCCGTATGAAGTATTTGAAAAAGATCAGAAAAAACTTAAAACAGAATTAACCACGCTGCAGTATCAGGTGACACAAAAGGCTGGTACCGAGCAACCGTTTCAAAATGAATTCTGGGATCACAAAGCAGATGGGGTTTATGTTGATTTGGTGTCTGGAGAACCATTATTTTCTTCGCTGCATAAATTCGATTCCGGTACCGGCTGGCCGAGTTTTTATCAAGCGATTGATGACCAATTCATAACGTTAAAAAAAGATTTTAAACTGCTGATGTTGCGCACAGAAGTGCGTAGCCACTATGCAGACAGTCATTTGGGGCATGTGTTTAATGATGGCCCACCACCTACCGGCATGCGCTATTGTATTAATTCTGCGGCATTGCGCTTTATTAAAAAAGAAGATTTGCACGTAATGGGTTATGGCGATCTGCAAGCATTGTTTGCCGAGGAAGCGGAAGTAAAAGGTCAACATGATCCAAAGTAATTCGCAGTTGGAAGCGTTGTTGGCTGATAAGCGGCTACCGTCTTTTTTACAGGCATTTATTTGTTTTTCCGGTGTGTTCTTAATGATCTCATTCGGTTTGTTTGTGTATGAGATCAGTCTGCACGCCATTATTTTCCTGGTACTTGTTTGGGGAAGTTTGCAGGCCGCATGGCTGGGCCATCCGTTTATTACGATCCGACATATGATGAATGACGGTATCACCAAAGCGTTACCGGCTATTTATATTTTTATGTTAATTGGTATGGTCATCGCCAGCTTTATGCAAAGCGGTACCATTGCCAGTTTGCTTTATTACGGCGTGGATTTGCTCAGCCCGACAATTTTTCTGGCGGCGGGTCTGGTGTTATGTAGTTTTATGTCGGTTGCCACGGGTACTTCATGGGGCACGGTCGGCACGGTCGGCGTTGTGTTGATAGGGATTGGTGACGCTATCGGCATTCCGCTGCCGCTGGTTGCCGGGATGATTATTTCAGGTGCGACATTTGGCGACAAATTATCACCCATTTCTGATACCACCAATCTGGCTGCCATGAGCGCAGGGACGAATCTTTATCGGCATATCGGTTCTATGTTGTATACCACTGTGCCGACGTTCATTATTGTTTTATTGATTTTTATTTTCATTGGCTTGCAATATGGTGACAAGCCGTTGCCGACAGTGCATCTCAACGAGATTAAGGTTGCATTGGCTGGTGCTTATCAGCTCAATCTGGTCATTACATTGTTGCCATTGATCCTGATGTTTGGTCTAAGCATGAAGCGCTATGCGCCGGAAGTCAGTATGTCTTTAAGTATTATATTGGCGATGCTGATTGCTGTTTTTTACCAGGGTAAGAGTGGTGCTGAGGTGCTCAATGCATTGTGGCTTAATTCTGCCGGCACTACCGGGATTGAGAATATTGACGCGTTACTCGGGCGTGGTGGCGTTTATAGCATGGCGTGGACGTTGTTACTCTCCATTATGGCATTGGCTTTGGGCGGGATATTACATCATGCGGGGTTTTTGCGTGTTTTGTTGGTGCACATCATTGCGCGTATTAAACGCATCAGTACGTTAATCGCGGCGACTATTGCTTCCGGCTTTGCCGGTAATATGGCGATGGGAGAAGCCTATATCTCAATCATTCTCAATTGCCAATTGTTCAGAGAATCCTATCAGGAAAAGGAATTGGACAATGCAATTCTATCGCGTTCAGTAGAAGAAGGTTCAACCATGACGACAGCATTAATCCCCTGGACAACTGCAGGCACATTTTATGCAGCTACTTTGGGCGTTCCAACGCTGGAATATGCCCAGTATGCTTTGCTTAATTTGTTGAATCCATTTGTGTCTATCGCGATGGCGATAATGGGTGTTGGATTGTTACAGAATAAAGCGCATGCTTTATCAAGAGTAGCTGACAATAACAAATAGGCCATTTGTTATTTGGGGGTTGATATCTTGGGGAAGGCACTCAGGAAGGTGCTCGGAAAAGTACGCGGGGTTGGTATCAAAATTAATAAGCACACCTGTAGGTTTTAGTTCTAATCCTACAGGGGCTTTTTACTAGCTAAGGACTATTCCTCTAGCGGATTACGACCTACAGCAGGCTGGCCTTCATGAGTTGATCCATAATTCTCTGTGTTTGCAGGGCTTTCAGGAGCTGATGGCTTGCCACAGGCAACTAATGCCAATGCTAATAATGCTGCAAAAAATAATGTGAATTTCATATCTAAAAAACCTTCTAAAAAATATTGATTTCAAAAAACTGCGGGGTAATTATACCTTTAATTATCGTATGTAGCTATGAACTTAATCAAAAAAAATATTTTTCACCTCAAAAGGTTATGTAATATATCAGTTTTTAACTGGCGTATTTATTTTAATAATCAATTGGTTGGAAAATTAACTGGTTTAATTATGCAGCATTTGTTTGGTTCTTGGAATCGATGCTTCCCGGTGCTTTCTTAGGGTATTGCTAAAGCAGATGTCAGTAGATCGGCGGCAGCTTGTCCGCTGGTGTTGCTGATATATTCAGTCACGACGGGAACAAATTTCCCAACCATTTCAGGAGAAAGATCCAACTGTTGAAATGAGTTTGTCAGTGTCGCCAGATTTCCCAGTGTGTCGCCACTATCACCCATTAATGAAGACAGGCCACCGGTTAGACTACTAGCAGATTCCGGCATGGTAGGCGCCGCGCCTAACATATCGTTTATACCCGGTATGGATTGGGATAATGTAGTGAACGCTTGTGTATCCATGTTCCCCTGAGCAAGTTGAAGAATTGAGCCAGCGCCACCTAAAGCTTGTTGTTGAGAGACACCCAATTGGCTAACCAACGTATCCACCAAAGGCATTTGTCCGGTTGCAACGGTATTCGCAATCGCTGTACCTGCATCAAGCGCCTGGCCCCCACTTTGTGTTGCTTCCTCTACGGATGTTAACCCCTTATTGATGGTTCCAAAAAGATCACTACTGCTGCTATTCGTTGCATAGACGGTAACAAACAAGAACAGGATGACGGTGCTTGTTCTGATGTAATTAACTTTTTGCATGATGGTTCCTTTATATCCAGGTTAAGACGGTTTGAATTTCATTTGCTTACCTTTGTAATAGTACAATATATGCAGAGAGTAAAAGCAAAAATTGTATTTTCAAGTGTTATGCACCACAACTTGTGTAAATGGAATTTCCCATTGCTGTTGGTTGCAGACTTCCACAGCGTGACGCTGTAAGGCGCGGTTAATCGGGTAGTAATATTCAGCAGCCTGGCCGTCAAAGAAAGCGACTATTTTATAATCCAGTGATGACGTATTGGCTTGTGCAAAATAAACTTGTAGATGCTTTAACGAACGGCCGTAGCTTTCTTGCTGTATGCCATTTTGGATTCCTGCACGCAATATTTCAGGTATTTCTTTCGTGCATTGAGGCTGATATTTGTAATCAATGCCGATCTCACTGGTGACAATAAAACCTTGTGAGAGATTTTCCGGTTTGGCGGCTAGAAAATCCTGTATGGCATAGGTCTGTGGCATCATGCCGTTGTATAAGGTGAGCAGTACGTTCTCAGGTGTAATGCATTTAACCAGCCCATATTTACCGTCAGCCAACATGATGAAATCACCCGCTTTACAAGGAAACCAGGGCTCATCCTCAGTATATGGCCTGGAAACATAGTTAATTAATTCTGCCAGCGGCAATCTTATGTTTAATTCTGGTATGAAAGGGTTTGTCAGTTTGGTATCAAAATTTAGTTCGGCAACTTTCATTTGAATACCATTGTATGTAATGCATTCTCCTTCTCTAACCGAGCCAGTGTTGAGTAAGAGCTTGAGCTCATTGATAAAGCGCGGGATAGAACTCTTGAGTACCCATATGATGCTCACCAATAATATTATGCCGAGCGCAATTAATACCCTGTCATTGCGTACACTCAGAACATAGAAAACAGCGGCGATTGCCAGCATTACCATCATGACATGATAGATCAGTGTTATAACACGCTGATAATATTCCCACTTCTCATTTGGTTTGCGCTCGCTGATCCATATTATGCCTTTCCAAAGCATGAGCATGGAAAAATAAACCAGCGTAAAGGCAGCTAAAGCCATTAATAAAGTGGCGCCACGCCCGCTAGCAAATTGTTTGAAATGCTCGCCAATAGAGATTTCTCTGGCTGTTTGCGATTTAACCATTTCGCCATATTGAAGGCGCGCCACAAGTAACAATTGTTGGTTCTCTGCCAGTTCGCGTTGCCATTTTCTATTAATTTTCTCAAATTGTTTTAGCGCTTCCTCCCCAAGCCCTTGTTTATTAATCCCTGCAATATGATCCAATACTTCTTCGATTTCAGTGATTTGTGTTTTGTAGGCTATGATATTTTGTTGCAAACCATCCAGCTTGCGCTTGTATTCAGTCATTTGACGAAGTTCGCTGAAAATTGGCTGCAATATCTCAAGCAAATCTTTTTGCCAGTCAAATTCTTTGCCTTCTGAAGTGTCAGTTTCTGGTAGCGCAAAACCAGCCGTTAGAATCATTTCAAAGGAAGATTTTTGTGCCGCAATAAAATCCGTTATTTCATCAATTTTTTCCTGAATTTTAGCTTTTTCCTGTGCCGAGCCAACTTTTTCCAATTGCTCCAATTTTGTTTTTAGCGTGTTCTTTTGTATGTTGATGTTCTCAACGATATTATTTAATTTATTGGGTGATATGACATGTTGAGAAATCTTCTGCTTGGATGAAACCGGCAATGCTTCATTCTCGGCTTGGCTATGTGTTGCATAAATAGTTGTGCTAACAAAGAAAATTAAGAGCAGGATTATTGTTGATTTGTTTTGAATGACACGTTGGGTATGCATCTAGTACTCCTTCAATTTGATATTTACGGATACAGTTAGCTTTTCAGTGTTACTGGCAAGGCAGGTTCTTGCAGGCACTGGCCAGTCCCGTGTCAAGAGACCTAACGCCGCCAGTGACACTGAAAAGCTAACCCGCAGGGCGATCACAAGATGTTCCGCCACTGCGTTGCGGCACTTGCTAATGGAATGACCATTGTCTGCGTGCTGCGCCTTGTGTCGAAACATCTTGTGAACGCTGTATCCGCAAATATCAAGTTGAAGGAGTACATTGCGTCCCTAAAAATTAAATATTCTCTGTGACTGAAAAAAATGCTTCAACATCGGCTAATTGTCTGGTGCGTTTCATGGGCGGTAAGCTTTGCCAGATTTTGCGACCATATGATTTTGTTGTGAGCCGTGGGTCGCAGATCATGAGTACGCCTTGGTCTGCTTCATCACGGATCAAACGTCCCGCGCCTTGCTTAAGATTGATAACTGCACGAGGCAACTGATATTCCATAAACGCATTGCGCCCTTCACGGTTGATTTTATCAATGCGTGCTGACAGTACCGGGTCATCCGGCGGTGCAAACGGCAATTTGTCAATAATCACCAGAGATAACGCTTCACCGCGGACATCAATACCTTCCCAAAAGGATTGACTGCCGATCAAGATGGCATTGTCCAGTTCGCGGAAGCGTTCCAGCATATAAGAACGTGAGCCTTGGCCTTGTAATAATAATGGAAAATCAATTTGTTTCTGTTCAAATGCGCTTTGTAATTGATCATAAACACGTTGCATTGCGCGTAAGCTGGTGCATAAGATAAAAGCACGTCCACGACTCGCTTTTAAAACTGGCAATGCCGCTTTGACGACAAGATCAGTATAGGTCTTGTGATGCGGTTCTGGCAAACCTGTCGGCACATAAAGAATGGCCTGCTCGGTAAAATTAAAAGGGCTGTCCCAGCAGATTGACTGCGCCGTGGTTAATCCCATTTCATCATTGTAATGCGAGAAATTTTTCTTCACGGATAATGTAGCCGAAGTAAATATCCATGCGCGTTTTGCGGCGTTAAGCTGTCTTTGGAAAATTTCAGCAATGGATAACGGTGTTGCATTCAGTTGCAATGCCTGATTATAAACTTCCACCCAACGCACAAAACCGTCTGTTTCAGCTTGATCACGCCAGCGTTTGATGAGATTTAAATGCTCATTGGCACGCCGCCAACAGTTCTCTAAACCCTCAGAGCGTTCCGCCTGGCTTTCCAACAGTGTTGTTAAGCTTGCCAGTTTTTCCTGTAAATCATCCAGAGTTTGACTAAACTCGTTATTTTGTGAAATGGCGCTCAGGGATAATCGCGTGTTTTCTTCCTTAATGCTCAAACGCAAGTCACGTGCCGCTTTTTCCATACTGGCAATTGCATCAGGCAGCGCGGTAAAATCTTTGGCGGCTTGTATTGCTTCTGATTTGGCGTCCCGCGCGAGATCAAGCAATTGGCTTGTGCTGATGGATTCGCCAAAAAACAGACTGGCTGTTTCGGGCAGTTGATGTGCCTCGTCGAAAATGACGGTGTTGCAAGTAGGTAATAACTCCGACAAGCCTTCATCTCGCAACATCACATCCGCAAAAAACAAATGGTGGTTGACCACGACGATATCGGCAGATAATGCTTTCTTGCGTGCTTCCATGACAAAGCATTTCTTGAAATGTTGACATTCCGAGCCCAGGCAATTCTCACTTGTAGCGGTGACCTGCTGCCAAATTGAGGCGTTTTCCGGCACCTCACTAAGACCGCTTTTATCACCGTCTTTAGTGTTTGCTGCATAACGCTCAATTTGTTGCAGATACTTTATTTCGTCACGGCTTATGAAACTGATTTGTTTGTCCTGCAAGCTTCTTTCCAAATAATAATGACAAATATAATTGGCGCGTCCCTTTAACAGCGCAATCGTAACGGGCACATTAAGTGCTGCACGTATGTTTGGAATGTCACGTTTAAAAAGTTGATCTTGAAGTGTTTTTGTTCCGGTAGAAATAATGACTTTACCGCCTGCTAACAGGGCCGGGACAAGATAAGCAAATGTTTTTCCGGTGCCGGTGCCGGCTTCTGCAACGAGAATCGTGTTGTTTTTAATCGTATCTGCAATGGCCTGCGCCATTTCAAGTTGTTGAGCGCGTGCACGGTAGCCTGGAATATGGTGAGACAGCTTTCCGTCGGCTGAAAAATAAGAATTGAGATCAGGCATAAAAGTTTGCAGTGCTATCGCTTTCTTGCGATTGGAACTTAAGGACACTTCTAAAAATCCAGATTTCATCCCAACTGCTGCGTTGCGAAAAAATTTCTTGCTGACATATCAACCATATGCTGCGCTGCAAAATTTTTTCCGCGCCTTGCATTTGGGCGAACTCTAAATTTTTAGAGGCGCCCTTAATGGATTTATTTATAATTATTGTTGAAACGATTGTTTCCATGTGAAACCTTGTAGAGAAATAGTACAATGCGCTTATTAAAAATATTTTTGCTGATTTTTCAAAGCAGACTGGAGACTGTGTATGCATTACAAAATCTATTGTGATTTGTATTATTTTAGCCTTTAACAATAAGGCATAGACAATTGTTTTATAACTTTATGTGTTTAATGAATATTATGTGTCTCTCGCACCTTTCAATCAAATAATTGGAATGCTGATACGCCGCAATTGTGGTGGCCGCCTGTTGAGTTAATGTCCTGCATACAGGACAAATTATTAATGATAAAAAAAATATTCCGATCCTTTTCTGTGTTGCTTCTTTTCTTTAGCATACCACTCACGGTGCTGGCCGAAGAAACGGTAATCAAACCGCAGGCAAAACCAGTTTACATACAAGCAGACCGTATTGAAGGTTACTATGAAGAAGAGGTTGAGGCCGTTGGTGCGGTGGAACTCAAACGTGGAGACAATACGCTCACTGCAGATCGTATGAAATATTTTCAAGCCACGGACGATGCCGAAGCTGAGGGTAACGTACGTTTAGAAAGACCCAATGAGATTCTTGAGGGTGCAGACTTGCAATTTAATCTGGGAACTGAGTTTGGCCATATGTCAGCACCAAGCTTTCATTTCACAGAGCAGGATGGGCGTGGCACAGGGGGTGAGCTGCTTTTTGAAGGAAAAGATCAATTTCGTCTCAAAGATGGCAGTTATACCACTTGCCCTATAGACAATGATGATTGGTATATTCTTTCCGATGATTTGGAAATAGACAATTCAAAACAGATCGGCACCGCACGTCATGTCACGATGCGATTCAAGGATGTGCCGGTTTTTTATTTACCCTGGATGGATTTTTCATATAGCGGAAAACGTAAAACCGGCATGTTGGCGCCAATTCTTGGTAACACTG
>JAJFJK010000060.1 GCA_021774075.1 Nitrosomonas sp.
TGGGTTTTTTAATCTTCCGGCACAAAGACTTGTTTATGCTCCATACCAGGAAGCGTACCAGCGGAGTAAGATCTCTTAACCTCTGGGGTTTCCGCTTCTTCCTGGGGTTCTTTCGTAACTTTCGCGTTATAAGCCCCTTTAGCTTGGTCAACCGCCCTGATACCCTTAGACGCTGCAATTCCGCCAAGTGCTGCGCCTCCAAGTACCAAACTAGCATCTCCAGCGCCTGAGAGACCTTCACTGATGTTAGCGCCACCTGCAAAAGCAAGTGCGGCCACTTCCACGGCATGAAGCACTGTCGAAACCGACATTATTATTTTATTTCTTACTGACTTCTCTTTCTCACCATCATCTTTTTTAGCGACAAAAAATGCAAGGATTGAACGCAGAAGTTTGGCAAAGGCGAAAACAATAATTGCCGGATTACCAGAAACGGCACCGCCGACTATGGCATATCCCGCTTCTACAAAACGTAACAAATCAGAAGCTTTTTCATCACCTTGGTATGTTAGATAAGCGCGTAAAAGTTTGATGATGCCAGCACATATCGCATACACTGCTGGGATTACAGCAACCCCGCCCGTCGCAGCCAAGGCGCCGATGCCTGCACTGATGGTTAGGACGCCCTCTAAAACCAACAAAACCGTTTTGGCTTTTTTGGACAAGCTAATCATCTGCATCACTTCCGCAGGATTATTAAATTGCGCTACTGTTGTATTACCACCGTATGAGTAAGCGCCGTGCAATCCCATTTTGCACTGCACCGTTTGGCGCCAATCGGCATACGCGGCATCTGACATTGACGTGTAGGCTATCCCATCCGGACTGTATCCTGCCGATTCACCCAGGTTTAGTGGTGTCTGTCTATTTTCCTGCCCAAAAAACTGTGCAGTACTGGCTACTCTACCCTGTCTTTGCTGCAAAACATGCCAGGCTTCATGCGGCAAATACCGTTCCTGACCAGCACCCAGGTGAATATCATTACCTTGCGCATAAGCGAATGCGTTGAGCTGTGCAGGCTTATTAGAGTTATAGTGCACGGTAGGATTAATATCATGTCCCATAGCAGTAAAACCTGCTTTTAACAAATTTGGGAAGCCGGTGAGTGGATCGTTTCCTTGTGTATTGCTGGTTGGCTTACTGGCATCTTCTTTGAGCTGCTGTGTCACAGACTGATGCCCCAATGCTGCAGCCTTGGCGCCCATAACATCAGCTTCATGTTCCAGTTCAGGCTCATCATTAATATTCAAACCGGCAAACTGCGTGGGTGAGCGGTGTTGATTCAAATCCATAGACTTACGCTGCGCCTGCATACGCGGACTATTGTCTATGTTATTTTGTAGCTGGGAGAAACGAGTAGCGTGTGGGCTATTCTGAATAGCTGATTGCAGCCTGGACATACTGCTTTGCGCATCGCTATGCTGCATCATTGTCTTGAGCTTACGCTGCGTTACCGTTTCTTCGCGCAAGTCCTCTAACTGATAAGCTTCAGATCGCTCAGGGTTTGTTGCAGTTTTCGCTGGTGCATCTGTTTGATTTTTGTTGGTGGATTCTTTGACTACTTTGGCCGAATGACTCATTTGTTACCATCCTTAAACAAAAAATGAACCTACCGAATGACACGATGTTTACGCATCGCTCTTCTGCTCCGACTACTTTGTTTTGACGGGTTCAGCGACCCGGTAAGCGGTTGACCGCTAGGCAAGACGCCGAGAACAGCCAGCTCTTTTCAAGAGGCATAACGCTGCGGGCAAGCACCGTAGGATGGATAAGCAAAGCACCATCCGTCATAGATTAATCAATGGTTATTTAAATTTATTGAGGCACTGTCTTATGGTAGTGGCGAAAGATTTTGGTTTCACTTAGTTTTAAAACATTATGACGGATGGTGCTTTGCTTATCCATCCTACCTTGCTGCGTATTTATTGGCGGTTGTTATTAGCTTTATGCAGCGAGGTCGATCCTAAACTTTGCGATCTGTTCTCCAAAAGTAAGCCGCATCGGATGTTCTAGTTCCGAAGCCAGTAATATCGCATGATCTTCTTCGTCCGGTGCGGGCTCCGGTATTCTCGCATGCGCCATCCATTCGCAAATCGATAGCTTCTCATTCAGCACCGGGTTCCCAACCGCGAAGACTTCAGCAGCGCTTTGTTCACTCCAAGTCATGAATCGCCAGTCCTGTAGTACTATAGTTTTCAAGGACTCCACCGGGAACAGGTAGCAGGCAGGATTCCGATGTACGCAAAGATACAAATCGCCGTCCTTTTTTGTACGAAAAACCTCGAGGGCTTCAACTTTCTCGATTTCGCTGCCAAGTGGCTCATCCAGGAAAAAGGGAACAACGAAGTAAACGCGCTCAACTGAGTGATTGACCAATTCCAAGTCACCGACCAATACACGGCAAGGCGGTTTAGCCGGAGCTTCGTGCGAGAAGGTTGCAATGACATTAAGGTTTGAGTTACTCATAATATCCTTTGATTAGAGTCGCAGTAGCTTAAACAAGGAATTTGTTCAAATGGAACCGTTGTAATGAAGACCAAACCCAACCAATGGGGTTGGCGTTTTTCAGTGTTGCGATCGGTTTTCGCTGGGGATGGCCTGACGCTAGCTGCGGATCCATTTGAATATCTCTGGCATTCGGATCATCATTAAAGGCCTTTTCCATACTTGTCTTCATATGTTGCTCAGTCATCCCGTTGAGTCCAAAACCACTCCATTTTTTGTTGCCGTCATACACACAGTTTTCACCTTGCCAAAGCCCATCTGGATGTTTTTGAAGGTAGCGGGCATCGTTCTTGTAATAAATCCAATCACCACGTATAAGATCATCCACTTTGTTAATCACTGGTGTATCCATAAGAGCTTTTACTCGATCGAATGGCGCCGTGTTTGTCCCGATTACAACACCCGGATCGTTGTCGCTTTTGTATTTAAAATGATGATCGAATACGTCATCACCAAAGGTATCAAGCAGGCCTTTAGCAAGTACCGCCCGGATTGTGGAGAGGCATTCCAGACGTGTCGGACCCGCAAAAGCATCCTTAACGGCGACCGATGGTTTGACACCGCTGTCCTTCAGAATGAAACTGCTATATTGAATTTTTTTCCAATAAGTTGGGTTTAAATGGCCCCCACCACCACCCAGTACGCCCTGGTTCTTGTATGGAACGCGTGGATATTGGAATTGATCATCACTGGTATTACCTGAGCGTATGTTTGCACTGCCCATCGCGCCAACGATGTTTCCGCCGAGATTCTTTTCCTTGTCGGACACACCGGTGTATATATGTTGTTTGACCAAAGCTTGACTTTCCTTTGTCAGGATGTGCTTTCTAACACGCAAGTCTGCAAGGTATAAAGGCCAGGCTTTGATAGGGATGCCGTCATTAATGCGGAGGTCAAACGCTACCCAAAAATCGAAATCGAGACGCGCAACATCACTTTTGGTACCCTTGATCGTTTTCAAGTCCTTTGACGCTTGGTCGGTTAAGTATGTAAGGGGCTCAAACGCAAAATTCATGAAAAAGTAATTGGTGTCAATCCAGTTGTCCATGTCGCCAGCATCAGAATCTGTTGGTGGTGAGGTGTTTCCAAGGTTAAGCACTGCCTGAACTGCAGTAGCTGTTGGCACGATCTTTATGCTGTTGCGAAGTGTCTGTTCAGCAACCGGATCAAGGCTATCTTGTGTTGTGCTCAACCAAATCTTAAACCGCCCAACGTACGAAAGAACCGTATCTGATTCCTTAACGGGGTCACTGCTGTTAAATATACCCATCTTGGTATTAATTTCGTTTGAATCAGTCAGTACTTTTCGCTGTATCACAACAGGTGGCATCAGACCAGAAACGCCAATGCGCGAACTACTTTTTTGCTCTCCCGAACGTGGAGAAATAGCCCGTTGCAAGGGTAATCCAGAGACGAACTTTGCCTGCGCCAAATCCTCTTCTTCAACACGCTGAATCGTGTCAAATTTCCTTTGCATGGGCATACCATCATCCGTACCCTTCTGCACAGTTTTAATCTTACCCTGCACTAATTTTTCTTCTAGTTCTACTTGTTTTTGGATTGGTTCGCCATGAATTTGACGATGCTGCTCTCTTTGTGCAACCATGCGAGGGCTGTTATGCATCGTTTCAGCAGTCTTACGCTGAGTAATCATCTTGGGATTGGAATTGATCATATCTATTAACTGTCGTTGTGCAATCGCTTGCGGACGATTATCCACAAAGTTTTGATCACTCGCATGAGACATATCATCTGTAGCGTGATTAGATTGACTCCTCTGTTGCTCAGATTCAGCAGGTAATGACTGTTTCATAGCACCCTCCGTTTTATTGCACGTTATTTCCAGTTTCAAACCAATACTTAACCCTCAAACGCTATCCCGAACCATAAGCACAGTAAAATCATCTTCTAAATAATCACTAAAGCATTTAATCTGCGACGACTTATCATCATATTCGGCGCAATGCGTTTCGCTTATTGACGCCTTACGCGTTGTCTTAAGCTTCAGAAAAACATTGGGGTGAATTCACCTCCCAAAGAACCTAAGGACATGTAATCAGGCTAAGCGTGCCATTTGAGTGAAATGGAAGCCGATTATCACTGGGATCATACAAAACACCTAAGGAATGCCATGTACCACCCAGCGTTGCAATGTCTAAAACCGCATTAAAGGTTTCATTGAAAGCTCCAGATGCTTCCTCATAGCCAGAGTCTACAACTGTCATCACAATATTACTGTCAACTATTTCCGCGTTACCATGAGCTGCTGTAATTCTCCCCCCACCGGCATTATCTGTGCCATAAAGTGCAAAATGCCTTCCTTCCTTCTCATATACACCGAATTTATAAACCCACGCTGGTACTTCATTTTCAAATATCTGCCAGCAAAAATCACCAAGATACGATTCTGCCTGTGATTTGGAAGTAGTTGTAAACAACAACAAACCTAACAATAATGATAAATATATATGTTTCTTCATGTTATTTCTCCTGGTATCGTTTTAGGAAAACGCTAATCAAATAAATTTTCAAATTTAATTTGCGCGGAAAAGTTGTCAGGCATTTTGTGCATAATTCGTGTTGATACACAGAATCCTTTACTATATCTGTTGTTTTATACTGTTATTTGCTCATCAGCAAAATTACGATACATGAACACAGTAAAATCATCTTGCAAATAATCACCGAACCATTCCACCTGCGATGATAACGCACGGCAGTATACTAAAACCTCATCACGATCATGCCCCACCAGCAAATCATGCAATGGAAAAGTCCTTTTGTCCAGCATGTTAAACACGGCATTACGGCATTAGAGCACAGCATTAGAGTCAGGTCTATATTCGAAGTCCGCGCCTTTGGCGCCAAACTATCTGCCCTTTTCGCCCTTTTTACCATTATTCACTTTTGCTTTCCGAACAATTTTACCAACAGTTGTGAAATGCATGTTAAAGAACGCAGCAATCTGTGAGTAACTATATTCGCCAGTCGCATACATTGCCACAATGGCTTCATTACGGCTGGCATGAGCCTGCACTATTTTTTCCAGCGGCGGCGCAGGTGGGCGGCGATGGGCTTTGGGTATATTGATATCTTCAGGCAATGCTTTGATTTTTTGCTGCATCTGTTGCACGAAATGATCATCACCAAGAAACACTTGCCGATTCAAAAATCGCCATATCGATTCCTGCCCAACACCTTGCGCAACAAATTGACGATACCCTTGCACCGCCTCATCTCGTTTAACTGCAAATTGTGCAAGTAATTTGTCAGTTGCCAACCATGGCGGCGCTGAAGCTTTACCCAACATTGCATTATAGCTGCTCCATGGCCATTTCCCTGGTTGATCCACCATGCCTGCTCTTACCGGATTGAGAACAACATAACGTATCAATTCCATCAGATAAGTATCCGCATCAACCAAAATCGCTTTGTATCGCCCCTGGAACAAATGACCACTACGCTGATGGCGACGATTCGATGCCTGGGTAAACACGCCATTCAATTGGCGCATACCCTTCGACAAATTGCCATCTGGCGTTTCAATCAACAAATGATAGTGGTTGCTCATCAAACAATAAGCATGACAAACCCAATTAAAGTCTTCAATGACTTGTCCTAAAATCGCAAGAAATCTTTCTCGATCAATCTCATCATCATAAATATTCTCACGCCGATCACCGCGAGCGGTCACATGATAAAAGGCACCAGAAAACTCAATTCTTATGGGTCTACTCATGGGGTTGATATTAGCATACATGAGGCATCTAATCTAGACCTGACCCTGGTGGTGGTGCTGGTGGTGCGTGTTACCACGACGCCGCTTCCTCATGCTACCGAGGCGTACGGACAACTCTTCGGACGGGACTTTAACCCGCTAGATTTATTACTGTTACTGCGAACAGTCTGACCCCAATGATTTTAGGTTGAGTACAACAGGCTTGGCTCCCAAGGCCGTAGTTGGTGCAGTTATGCGTGAACTAGCTCCCCATATTTATGGCGTTATGAAATCAGGACAACCTTTGATGAAAACTTTCGACATTCAGGGCTTGCAAATCAAGACTCTATATGACCCCTCGTGGTTATCCGTACAGGTAAGGATCCCCAACACCCGCCGGATCCGTCACTAACACGGGTAGAGCTGGAGCAACCGGTGGCACACCGAGCACTACGCCTCCACCTGCAGTCGGCCCAACTCCCGACGACAGCTGTTTATTTAAAAAGCTCAATACAAATGAAAGAGCTGCACCACTTTGTTGCTGATATGCATAAATAATATTATTTGAAGCTGCTGTTAATGTCAGGAAATTGTTTGGGGGGACAAAAACGTGCCCTGCTGCCGTATGACAATTCCCGCCATGCCAGATTTGGGTTCCCGCATTGAAGTCTGCATCCAAATTCTGACCTATGCTTAGATTAGTCGCAGCACCACCAGCCCGTATGTTGTCCGGTGAACTATTTAAGGCCGATAACAATGCCCGTGAATGAGCATGATAATTTCCATTTGCCCCTACTGTAATGTCATTTAGAATATTAGCTCGCCTACCTGTCATATTTCCATAATCAGGATTAGGTAAGGATGGATATAAAGCATTTGAAAAATCTATTATGGCTTGTCGATTTGCCGGCACTAGAGGTGCTCCTACAAATGCATTTAATTTTAATGTTAGGTCATTTTGTATGTCTGCAAAAGGAACAATGTGATTTTTTGTTTGGAGCCATCCGGTTGGCATTTGCGCAACGGTGCCCATCCAGCCTGGCCTCGTGTTATCAATTTCAAACTGGTTGTTTGCAAAAGACCAAGAAATATGTCTCTGAATAACCGTTGTCTTATTTTGAACAAAACCTAGGTCTCCAGACTCTACCGAACCACCCAATTCCAGTTTTGCGTGCTCATCTCTACCTGATGTGTGCTCTGGTCTTGAATCACGCGCTGCACCCCTCATCTGCAAAGTCGGGTTAACCCTACCCTGCGCCTGCTGTACCACATGCCACGCTTCCTGCGGCAAATGCTGCTCCTGCCCCGGCCCCATGTGGATATCCGTCCCCTGCGCATAAGCGTGCGCATTCAATTGCGCAGGCTTCGAAGAGTTGTAATCCACTTTCACATTATCCAACGACATGCCCGACAAGGATTCAACGCCAGCCTTAAGTTTGTCCGGCAGCCCGGTGTTGTTAGGTTTGGGGTCAGGTTGTGGCGCCAACTGCGCCGGAGATTCAACGGCAAACTCCCCCGGCGCCAACACTCCTTCGTCCGTCTCTGGTTGCCGTTGCACC
The DNA here is from genome assembly GCA_021774075.1 of Nitrosomonas sp. GTDB lineage: Bacteria > Pseudomonadota > Gammaproteobacteria > Burkholderiales > Nitrosomonadaceae > Nitrosomonas. The sequence continues at coordinate 7,783 of JAJFJK010000060.1, forward strand.
AGCCGACCCGGACTATTATCAACCATCGCTTGTAACGACCGCATCGCCCCGCTGCAGGGACTGTTATTCATCATGGCGCTTAATTGAGCTAGACCGTGCGTCCGAGGGCTATTGTCAGCCACTTCTTGCAATTGCCGCAGACCGGCAGTTTCCGTGCGGTTATCGATGAACTGGAATTCGGTATCAGCAAGGTTCTGCTGCTGAGGCGCTTGATGAGCAGCCGCTTGGCGCTGGGGTTCAGGTGATTTGTCGGCGGGTGTTTTCATTGATTCATCTCGTTGAGTGTCAAATGATTATTGATAACGACACGGCAAAAAACACAGCTAACAGAACGCAGGCAGGATCAAAGCCTTGCCCGCGGTTTCTTTACACATGTCCCTCACAAAAACATCCAAGTGATGATAATTAAACAGCTCAAAACCACAGGCCAATAGGCCACTTTAGCGATGATGTTGTCTTGGTAATGAATGATCTTCAACCAACGGCCAGAATTGATGGAAAATAGATAGGTGTTGGCGGTGGCAGTGACGAGTAGCGCATACATTAAGATATAGAAATTCTCGATATAGACCGTGGGTGAGCCAGGAAACTGTTCTCGCAGTTGAATATGTGCCAACATCACCACAAAGAACAAGGCTGAGCAGGCACCGATAAAGCCAGAGACGCTAAAACCAAACTTGCTTGACAGTTTATCGTTGGCGCTCACTGTTAACAGTGCGGAGAACAGCAACGCAGCAACTAGGAAAAGTGGCAGCAAATGAACAATGAATGCGTTTTCAAATTTTCTTTCTAGAACAAAATTGTAGTGCAACTCGGGAAAATCTTCTTGGCCTATATAATTTGATAGCCCAAAGTTTGTATCATAACTTGATAATTTATAGTCAAAGAATGTGTTCTGCCGTACCCATGTGCCAAGTACGATATTCTTTTCTATACCAAAAACATCATTCAGACCCGTGGATTTATACGCATCATAATCAGGTATCAGGACGATGTTCTTGGAAAATTCCTTGGGCCACATGCGCACCCAAACCATTTTATGATCAAAGGGATAATCTACATAATCAAACGGTTGACGTAAGGTCGCTTCAAAATACCAGCCGATGACCTCCTCGTCCCCCTCACGCTCGCGATAAACTTCACGCGGATCGATATCATTGCCTGTGTTCACCTGCTCAGGCAGAACAAACCCCACGTCTCCTTTGCCAGGCTTGAGTTCATCATGCACGCCATCTTGATAACGTTGCCAGATATACCCGGTCAGATTAACTTCAGAGGCATTAAAAAACTGTAAGGATTGAATGAAAATACCGGTTTTGACTTTGGTGGTGGATTCCATGGCGGCAGTGGAACTGCTCAGTCGATCTTCCCAGTTGGCTTTAAGATAATCATCAGCAGCCTGCGCATTCACTAATTGGGTGGGCTCTACGTCATATTCATTCATTTGCACCCACATACTAATCAGCACAATAACCAAGAAAGTCGATACTGCGGAAGATAACCACCACCATGTCGTCTGTTTCATGCATGAACCCTTTTTTAGGTTGAATCGCTTAGTTGAGAATTTGATCAGTTGATGAAATTTATGATAATGAACGTTTGTTAAGTTTCACCATACGGTGGATGGCACAGGCTTATCCACCCCACTGCGCTAATTATTAACTTTCAACATGCGATTGAAAGCATCGGCTAAATCTGTTTTACCGACAATCATTAGCACCCCCACACCCGTATCTGTACCAGTTTTATTTTTCGCCATACCCTGGTCGACCACCCATAACAACTCGACCTCCTGTTCCGAATATTCTCTCACACGTAAGATAAACCAAGACTCAAGTGGTGAAAACTCGAACTCACCACCTCGACTCGCAGCATCAATGTTCTCAGCGAAAAATGTGAAGTCTTCTCGTGACATACTTCCAACGCATTCTGCCATCGGATTGGTAGAATCCTCACCAGCGGTGAGACGTAGGGTAAAATCCCGCCAGCCTTCGCCATTTTCACCTTTCACGTTAAGTTCAACCATGATCGGGCTGACATCAAAGTGGCTGTTGCGAAGTATTAGGGCACTCATTTCTTCACCCATGCGCTCTTAACCCTGGCATTATTCATGACGGTCGTGATGGTGCCGTTCTTGACTGCGACAGCCACATTATCTTTCCAGTAGATCGTCTGCCCCACATGCTGTGGACGCGTGTCATCGTACTCTGTACCATTCTCAATCACGTCTTTGACATCATCGTCTGAGAGACTGTATTCACCCATACGCTCTTCAGCATGGGAGCTCAGCGTAAAACCCGCCAACTTCTTCAGTTGAATCGGGTCAATGGCATACTGCAGCGCTTCACTCATAACATCAAGTTTTTTATCAAACGCCGCATTATTTTTTTTCACCTGGATCGCCCGCGCGCCCATCACATCCGCTTCATGCTCCAATGCTTGATCATCATTAACCGGCACACCGTCTTTCATTTGCATGGTGGGTTTCACTCGTCCTTGCGCCTGCTGCACCACATGCCATGCTTCATGCGGCAAGTGTTTTTCTTGCCCTGTACCCAGATGAATATCCGTCCCTTGCGCATAAGCCAGGGCATTAAGTTGGGCGGGTTTTGACGAGTTGTAATGGACTTTGACATTGTCCATTGACATCCCGGAAAGGTTTTCAATGCCTTGTTTCAGGTTATCTGGCAGTCCCGTGTTATTTGCTTTTTCAGCAGGTGCTTGTTCAAGCTGAGCCGTGTCGAATTTTCCTTGCATTGGCTCTTCTTCCTCCACACGTTGCACCGTATCGAATTCCCCCTGGAGCAGCTCCTCTTCTTCCACACGCTGAACAGAGTCAAATTTTCCTTGCAGTAACTCTTCTTCCTCAACCCGCTGAACCGGTGCAAATTTACCCTGCAGTAACTCCTCTTCCTCAATCCGCTGAATCGGTGCAAATTTACCCTGCAGCAACTCCTCCTCTTCGACGCGCTGAGCCACACCAAACTTTCCCTGCAATAATTCTTCTTCCTCTACCCGCTGGATTGTTTTGAATTTGCCTTGCAACAGTTCTTCCTCACCTTCCACTCGTTGCACCGCATTGCCAGGCATCTTGGCGATTTGCTGTCGTTGCGCTAACATTCGCGGGCTGTTGTTCATTTGTTCGCTGAGCTTGCGTTGCGCAATGGCTTGAGGAGAATTGGTCATTTTAGCTATTAATTGTCGCTGCAATGCTGTCGATTCACGGTTATCAACAAAGGCTTGGCTGACGGGAGAAGCATTGCTTACGGCGAGATGCGAGCGATTGTTATTTTGTCGCTCTGATTCAATAGGGTGTGATTGTTTCATACTATCCTCCGTTTTTCTGTGGTTTTTTCATGCCATCGCGAACCATGAATACCGTAAAGTCATCATGCAAATAACCATCAAACCATTCAACGCTAGGCGACAATGCGCGACAAAGTGCTATGATTTCATCACGATCATGCCCCACCAGCAAATCATGTAGTGGAAAAGTCTTTTTGTCCAGCATATTAAAAGCAAAAGCCACTTTAGCACTGTCATATAGTTTGGCAATCATATCTGTATAAAAACACTCGTTTTTACACCGATAGCCCAGTGCGCCACTGGCGATCACATAATCGACTTGCGGCAATTTGGCTGTACTGAAATCAGTTTGATAAAAAGTCGTGCGCGTACAATGACCATACCGCGCTCTGGCCTCTGCAACGAATTCAGGCATTTGATCGATACCGATATAATCAAAATCTGAAAAATACTGGTCCAGGAAGGCCTTTAAATCCCCATACCCACAACCAACATCCAGGATGGATGCGCCGTTTAAATCTCCCACGTTAACCAGCACTCTATAACGATCCAACTGACTCTGTGTGCCGCGCCACCCAAGCGCTTCAACCGTACCCGCTTGAAATTCAGTGATGCGATGGCGGTGATAATGCATCACCGTGGCTTTTTCTAAAAGATCCACAAATCACCTTCATTATGCTGGCCGCCGTGTGGCAAACACTCTGTGGCGCGTCGGTTTCTTGGCTGTCCGCTTACGTCTTTGATATCCGATAAAGGTCGTTGCAAAACAGATAAACATAACGGCAATAAGTGGAACATTACCTTTTGAGAGCTGCTCCAATACCGGGTCGTAGAGCAGTAATAATAATGCGACAATCAATGCCGATATTCCGGTGACAAGTAAGCCAGGAAAATAATATTTGCCGGCCCGTCCACGCACACAGCATGATTTGAAATAAAACCAGAGTAAAAATAAAGTGAGTAATGTCAATAAGCTTAATGCGATACGGAACATTTCGCGATTCTCACAAACGAATTCATCCAGCCATGAATCCGGTTCGCCAAAACGTTCCTCGTTCTGAAAATACTGAACCAGATAACTGCTAACTGTCTTCTTGATAGCGGGTTTCTGCGCTTGTTCGGATTCGCTCACTGCATTTTCGGTAGCAGCACCCTTTGCTTCACTCGCTGCCTCCATCGGATCAATAGATAATGGCCAGAATCCGATGCCGCCAAAATTATCCTTGAAATAAGCCAGATCATCCTCAAATTGTTCCCAGTTCTTTCCATCGAACGTAACAACAGGAATCATGTTACGCAATAATAAACGACGCTTTTCACCATTCAAGCTGCTGTTTTCCACATTCGCTCTCAATTCCTTCTTGCTGTCTGTGGTGGGTTCTTCTATTAACACGAGTATTTTAACTGGTAGATTATCCGTTGATTGTTTGCCGCCAAATAAACTGCTTCCACCTGCAGGATCGGGCTCACTGATTTGCCCAAGTAAATTTTCATATTTGTAAGCCCCTTTTCCTACAGCAGATTGAGGCAGCATAATATTGACAAAGTACTCACCGCCACTTGCACGTAGTTTATTTTTTAGATTCTCAAGAAAGTTGTTAAAAATCATAACTGATTCGGGGTCATCAGGATAACCATCAAAATACAATGTGACGCCGTCACCCTGCGTTGGTGGCGGTAACATACCAATGGTCAGCATTTGTTTGAATTGATCCAACCTGTCCGTTAACCGAGTGGTTAGCAATTTGGCAATATTGTCTGCCAGAGACTCAAAGATGATAACGCGGGTGCCAAATGCCAGATTCTCCCAGCTATCCCAATACAACTTATCATTTTGAATCACCCAATCCACTTTGCTATTATGCTTGTGCGCCACATGAATGAAATCACCCAGGTCACTATTTATCTGACCATCACCCGTCAGGATTGAACCTTTGGCGCTTGTTTTATTGGTTTGTTGAATATTGCCTTTATCATCAAAAGAAAGCCCGTAATAGGCCACTCTGGACAATACGCTGAAGTTTACGCGCTGATCTTCTCCACTATTTGCCAACCAGAAGGGATAAAAACCATACACCGTACCTGACAGTTGATCCAGCACACAGCCGCATCCATCACTATCCCACTTGATGGGTGAATTTGGGTCAAACTCAGGGGTTTTCCTGTATAAAACTGCGATCACAGGCTGCACATTATTATAATAAAGATCAGACGCGAAGCTTTTTATGGTGCTCAATTCATCCTGACTACAATCGGTTTTTTTCTTCTGACGCAATTTTTTAATCTCCGCCATCTGCGAACGGATATTGGGCATACCATGATAATAAACACCTGTCAGCAGCTCTTTACCTAATTGTTCATAATCCTCATCACTAAGCCGCAGGCCGAGCACATGCCGACTATGTTCCTGCGTTGGATAACATGCGCCAATTCCAGCTCGAATCTTAGCTTGCGCTGCTTTATCAAATAAATTCTTGTCCGGATATGAAACATCACTTAACTCTTGTTCCAGCAGTTCGGCAATAATACTATTCAGCGTGGCGACCCTTGGGTCACCCATTATCTTTTTGATGAGGGCCGCATTAAAGTCTTTAGTGACAACCAGATCAGATGTTGCATAATACTGCTGAATAAATGAGGATAATCTTTTTATCTTCTCTGGAAAATCTTTCAGCGCAGCCGCCACATCATCCGCAAGCAAAGCCACGTTATCGTAGCGCTTGTTCTCCAGTTTAGCCAGTTGTTGTGCGATCAACTCCTTACTCTGCAATATTTTAAAATCTTCTGCATTCAACTGATAATAGTGCATGGTTAATACATTACTACTGCGCAACGTATCAGGTTGTGGATTACCCACTTGCAAATACCGGTGTACAAGATCCAACAGTTCTTGATCAGACCCGTTGCGTCTAATGTTGTAATAACTCTCTCTCTGCAAACTCGGCTGAACATCATTCCAATGTGCAAAATCCGCACTTAACAAAACTCTGGTTTCATCTGGAAACATCCCCGCAAAGGATGCAATACGTTCCAGACGAATGTTCAATAGGTTCACAAAACGGCCAATCGGTTCTATTTTAAAGTCGATGATAAACTGTTGCAGCCAGAACAATGTCACCGGACCAACCACGCCATCTGTCAGCGGCTGCTGACGCAATCGGACATCCCTGTTCCAATTCAAATTATATTGATAAATTGCCGCCAGATTCTGCTGCATACGTGTCACCGTCGGGGCATCCAGATTCCTGAATTCCTCGCTTTTAACCTGCCGGTCATAATGCTCCTCAAATACTGAGGCAGTAGCAATACTGCCACCACATAGAAAGAATACGACCCAAAAGATAAATGTTTTTTTCATAACATATGTCACAGTGTCCGCCCTTCTTTTAGCAATTCTTTGGTCACCCCTTTGATGAGATCATCTTGCAAGATTTCATCCCGTTTCGTGCGGATTGCCCGAATCGCGCCATAGCGTACCGCATTGGTAATCGCGCCACCTGAGAGTTCGTATTTTTCGGCAATTGTCGCCAAATTAACGTCAGTTCCCAACAGCTTATCTTCTGGAAACATGCCCTGCCATAACCTCAGGCGTTGATCCGCATCCGGCATAGCAAAGTGTACAGAACTTTGAAAGCGACGCGCAAATGCTTCATCAATATTTGCCTTCAAATTTGTCGCCAGAATCACTATGCCCGGATAATCTTCCACCCTTTGCAACAAATAAGATATCTCCTGATTGGCATGGCGGTCATTAGAGCTACTAGCCTGCGTTCTTTTACCAAATAATGCATCGGCCTCATCAAAGAACAAAATCCAGTTTTTATCCATGGCCTGATCAAAAACATTGGCCAGATTCTTTTCAGTTTCACCGATATATTTCGAGACCACCATCGACAGATCAATCCGGTAAACATCATTACCAAAGGTTTTACCGATTAGTGTTGCCGTTAAAGTTTTCCCCGTACCCGGCGGCCCATAAAACAAAGCGCGGTAACCCGGCTTAATATTTTTGCCTAATCCCCAACGCCGTAAAATTAAATCCGAATGTTGCAGCCAGGCATTGATGCTTCCTATTTCCTCAGTCACTTCCGGACTCAGCACCAAGTCATCCCAAGTCAAATTAGTAGTAATCAATTTGGCTGGGAAATTGACACCATAATCGGGCTTATCCCGTTTGCCTGTGGTTAATAGATTAAGGTATTCTGTGGTCATCATTAACATGGCACTTAAAAATGGCTCGCCATTTGCCGCATGCTCAATCTTCAAAATGCGCTGCTTTGAGAAGAAATGATCGGCATGAAATAAACGTGTCACCTGGAAACGTTTTGCCAGATCATCACCTGCAAGAATAAAAACCGCCGTCTCACCGGTTGGCAGAAAGCCACTGTGGCTTTTTCCTTTCCAGCCACCAAACTCCGTAAAACCACGCGCAATTTCTTTATTGTTCAGCAGAAAGGAATCCAACACATGCGGTTGCAAATGCGGCAAGAGTGTCAGAATGATAACCAGACGTTCATCAAACCCCATGTCATAATCACGCACAATGCGGGCATATTCGGACTGATCGGACGAAATATCCGGCGGCGTAATCATTTGAATATCATCAATAGCCGCCGCTCTATGAAAATAAATATCAAATCTTGCTGCCAATACCTTTTTAAACCAGGCGATTTCCTGGTCTAGAGACATTGCGTTTGTTTTAATTTCAGTCATCAATCCAAGTTCCACTCAATGTTTAACGCCAGGTGACATGAATCGCACGATCCATCCACGCATGTTTAATGACAGAAAAGCTCCAGGGTAATCCGTCTAACAGCATATCAAAAGTGTCTGGTTCAATGGTCAAATACCACATACCGTCCTTTAGCTGTAATTTCCCTTTGCGTTGCAAAAATGTTTGCCTCAGTCCACTAATTGTGGTGTTACCAATGGTTTTCCAATTCTGAATCATGCCTTGAATAAGGCCTTCGATCATTTCTTTTTCTTGTTCACTGATCACAATCTCTCTACATATGGGAATTCCTGTTGTGATGCCACACAAAAGCTTATTCAACAGCAACTGATATTCAGGCGATTGTGTTTGTTCGTTGACCATAAACTGTAACAAATGAACCGCGCGTTCAGCACATTGACGATCAACAAAAGCACCATCTTCAACCAGCTTTAGCGCACTAAAAAGACGCGGTAAATACGGTGCAGCTAATACCTGCCCGGCATTATTGATATAGATCTCTTCCGTGACTTCAGCGTCAGATGAAAAACCCAATTCATCATCCAGAATGATTAATGGTGGTTTCTTGGCTGAAACGATTTCTTCCTGCTCCAGTGTACTATTATCAGCTTCATTGGATTGTAGGGTCTTTGGTGACCCACTCTCAAGTGTACGCTGCAATGCAAATGCTTCCAGATCGACAATCTCACGCTGCAGCAAGGCTTCAAATACCCGTTGATAATAGATGGCTTGATCTTCCGCCTGTTCTGCATGGCTTTCTATCGCATTTATAAAATCCTGTTGAGCCCCGCCAACCCCGTCTATAGTCGGTGATTCTATTTTAATCAGCGCTCCTGCAAGACTTTGTAATTCACTTGCTTTTAGTTTTGTTGCTGTTAGAGATAATTCCCCATCACGTAATGCATGAAAAATACGCAGCAGCTCCTCCGTGTTGTCTGTCGTCAGCTTGTCAATTATGCTTTGAATATCGATGGGTATCATTTCATCCGCTTGTGCTGTAAAGCGTTGATAAAGTTGTTGGTAAGCTGGACTTCCTGACGGTTTTATTCGCGCTTCCGATTTAACGCTGGTTTTTAATAACCGACTGTTTGGTTGGTGAACCAGTTGTTGCAAAATGTTATGTAACGACCCATAGTTTTGTGATTGTTCCAGCGCCGTATACCAGCCTTGTACAACAGCCGATGCTTCTAGCGCTTCTTGTGTGGTCGAAAACCAGCGGGCCAATTTTTGAATAGTGTCTGCGGCGTCAAAAGCTCTTTCCTGCGCCGTCATCAGAACTGTCAGGCTGCCTGTCCATAATTGTTGTTTCCACGCTGCTTCGCTACTTTGCTTGGTTGCATCCATGGTCGTTGCCTGAACCAAAATTGTCGATTGCGCCAACAGTTGTTCAATTAGCACAGCCATCTGTGGCGATAAAACATAAACGATATCGAGTAAAACCCGTTCGGGAAGTTTGGCCGCAAGTTGTGCACGCGTATCTGCGTGTTGCCCGAATGACAACAATTGTTGACGTATCTCGTTCGGTTCAATAGAGGTGAATACTGTTGTGTCTATACCTTGTATGTCCGCCTTAATAATTGCCTGAACAATACGCTGATAGATGACTGCATTTCCCTTGTACATACCTTCGGTAGTCATCTGTGTTTTCTCTGCAAGGCCGGGCGTTGAAGCTATTATCGGTGCTGGTTCGTCCTGTACTTGCGATGCAAACACCTCCAAATCAATAGTCTCACCATGTAGCAAAGCTTCAAGTACCTGTTGATAATAAATGGTTTGATCTTTCGCTTGTTCTGCATGGCTTTCTAGCGCACGTACAAAATCTTGTTGAGCACCGCCAACCCCGTCTATATCCGGCGATTCTGTTTTAATCAGCGCCGCTATCAGGCTTCGTAATTCGCTTGCTTTTAGTTTTGTTGATGTTAGTGGTAATTCCCCATCACGTAATGCCCGAAAAATACGCCGCAGCTCCTCTGGACTGTCTGTCAACAGTTTGTCAATTATGCTTTGTATATCAATGGATGCCACTTCTTCCGCTTGTGCTGTAAAGCGTTGATAAAGTTGCTGGTAAGCTGAGCTCGCTGACGGTTTTATTGGCGTTTCCGATTTAACGCTGGTTTTTAATAACCGGCTGTTTGGTTGGAGAACCAATTGTTGCAAAATGTTATGTAACGACCCATAGCTTTGTGATTGTTCCAGCGCCGTATACCAGCCTTGTACAACAGCCGATGCATCTTGTGTGCTCGAAAACCAACGGGCCAATTCTTGAATAGTGTCTGCTGCATCAAAATTTCTTTCCTGCACCATCATCAAAACCGTCAGACTGCTTGTCCATAATTGTTGTTTCCACGCTGCTTCGCTGCTTTGCTTGGTCGCATCAATGGACTGAATTAAAATTTTAGATTGCACCAATAACTGTTCAATTAATGCCGCCGCCTGTGGCGACAGCAGGTATGCGATATCGAGCAAAACGCGTTCGGGAAGTTTGGCCGTAAGTTGTGCGCGCGTATCTGCGTGTTGACCGAATGACAACAATTGTTGGCGTATCTCGTTCGGTTCATTAGAGGTGAATATTGTTGTGTCTGTACCTTGTATGTCCGCCTTAATAATTGCCTGGATAATACGCTGATAGATGGCTACATTTCCCTTATACATATACAGTTTTGCAGTAGTTTTCTGTGCTTCTTCTACAAGGCCAGGAGTCGAAGCTACTATCGGTACTGGCTCACCCAGCACTTGCGATGCAAAAACCTCCAAATCAACAGTCTTGTCATGTAGCAAGGCTTCAAGTACCCGTTGATAATAAATAGTTTGATCTTTCGCTTGCTCTGCATGGCTTTCTATCGCACGTACAAAATCTTGTTGAGTACCACCAACACCCGACGATTTTGTTTTAATTAGCGCCGCTATCAAGCTCAACAGTTCTGACTCTTTTAGTTTTGCAGATATCGGTAATAATTCCCCATCACGTAACGCCTGAAAAATACGCCGTAGTTCCTGCGGGCTATTAGTTGCCAATTGGTCAATGACAGTTTGTAGCTCAGTGGATACTGATAACTTCTCAAATGCTGGTTGTTGTTGATTGATCTCCCCTGGTTCAGATTGGGTCGAT
>JAJFJK010000007.1 GCA_021774075.1 Nitrosomonas sp.
TTGTGTGACATGGCACGCGGCGGCTGCGTTGCCAAAATGTCGATGCTCTGCGACTGCAACAATATATTTAAGTTGCTTAATTGAAGGGGTCATGGTTAATCGTTTTAATCGATGATAAGATTCGATAATACTCGTTTTACCATTCTTTCTCCAGCGAGTATAGTTATCTCCGTTACATAGCGGAATGCAATGAAGTAGCTGTCTATAAAGGTTACTTTAACTAGCGTTACGTTGCATATTTCAATTTGTATTTATTAAACGTAAGGAGTTAGTCAAATGGAAAAGAAAACAACCCTCACCACCACAAACGGTTCGCCGGTTGCCGATAATCAGAATGTTATGACAGCAGGCCCCAGGGGTCCTATGCTTCTGCAGGATGTATGGTTTTTGGAAAAACTGGCTCATTTTGATCGTGAAGTTATTCCTGAGCGTCGTATGCATGCTAAAGGCTCTGGCGCTTATGGTAGCTTTACTGTGACGAACGACATTAGCCAGTACACAAAGGCTAAATTATTTTCTGAAGTTGGCAAAAAGACTGAAATATTCTTGCGTTTCTCTACGGTAGCCGGTGAACGTGGCGCAGCCGATGCTGAGCGTGATATTCGCGGGTTTGCGGTTAAGTTTTATACTGAGGAAGGCAACTGGGACATCGTGGGTAATAATACGCCGGTCTTCTTCATGCGAGATCCACTTAAATTCCCGGATTTGAACCATGCCGTCAAACGCGATCCACGCACAAATCTTCGTAATGCAAACAGTAACTGGGATTTCTGGACGTTACTGCCTGAAGCGCTGCATCAGATTACAATCGTCATGAGTGATCGGGGTAATCCGCGCACATACCGCCATATGCATGGTTTTGGCAGTCATACGTTCAGCTTTATCAATGCTCAAAATGAGCGTTTTTGGGTGAAGTTTCATTTTAAATCAATGCAAGGTATTGAGAACCTGAGTGACGCAGAATCAGCTGCATTAATTGGTAATGACCGTGAAAGTTCGCAAAGGGATTTATATGAGAGTATTGAGAATGGGGATTTCCCCATTTGGGCATTTCAAATACAAGTGATGCCGGAAAGAGAGGCGGAAACCTATGCGATAAATCCATTTGACTTGACTAAAGTGTGGCCACACAGTGACTACCCTTTGATTGATGTCGGTGTGTTGGAACTCAATCGAAATCCCGAGAATTATTTTGCAGAAGTCGAGCAATCCGCTTTTAATCCAGCGAATGTTGTGCCGGGCGTTGGTTTTTCGCCGGATAAAATGTTGCAAGGCCGTTTGTTTGCCTATGGCGATGCGCAGCGTTATCGGCTGGGTGTAAATCATACGCATATTCCGGTCAATGCACCGCGCTGCCCAATGCACAGCTACCATCGTGATGGCGCCATGCGTGTGGATGGCAACGTTGGTAGCACCAAAGGTTATGAACCCAACAGTCATGGGGAGTGGCAAGAGCAGCCCGATTGTAAAGAACCGCCTTTGGCCATTCAAGGTGCCGCTGCTCATTGGAATCATCGTGAGGATGAAGATTACTATACTCAGCCAGGCAATTTGTTTCGTTTAATGAGCTGGGAGAAACAGCAGTTGTTGTTTGAGAACACGGCGCGTTCAGTTGGTGGTGCATCGGTCGAAGTGCAGAAGCGTCATATCAGAAACTGTCTCAAAGCTGACCAAAATTATGGTGCGGGTGTGGCAGCAGCGTTGGGTATTCCGCTGTATGAAGTCACTTAATCGCTGCACGGATTCTGCACCGACGCACCGACATTTAAGTCGGTGCAGAACCCTCGTGTTGTATAGTCCAGAAAATTTCAGGTTTATTCTTTGCAAACAGTATTTGACTCACTAACCTGAATATAGCACCAGTGCGTTATATTTTGGCCTGCAATCGTTATGCCTATTGGTTTTTAGTAATTTTTGTGAGGATACAGTTTGTACTTAAGGCTCACTTGCTGGTTTTTAACTTGCCCTGTTTTGAATTGAACGTACATGCTCTCTACGCCGCAGAATAACTGCGTCTCCGGTCGCGAGCACGCTCAATTCAAAACAGTTCGGTGTTTAAATTCCACCAACTGGTGCAATATCTAGGCTAGAATGATCGTTCTGTATAAAGGTGTTCTTTGAGAATCTCTACATTATGTCCAGACCAAAAGGATATGACAAACAGGCCATTCTGGCAGCCGCAACAGAGCTGTTCTGGCAAAGAGGGTATGACGGTACCTCAATGAATGCGTTGGTAAAATATACAGGCCTGAACAGGCACAGTATGTACGGCGAATTTGGAGATAAAGAACGTTTGTTTCTAGCCTGTATTGACTATTATGTCATTGAGAGCAGTAAAGAAGTAATACGCATACTGAGAAAGGAACCTCTTGGCTTAAAGAACATAGAAGAGTTTATAGATAACAGAGTGCAATATGCACTATCTGCTGACTGTAAAGGCTGTCTTATGGTTAATACCGTGGTCGAAAATGAAGTGGTGAGCGATAAAATTAATGCCAAGGTGGATGCCATTCTCAAAAGTCAGGAGAACCTCATCCATCGTTGTCTGAAGGCGGCGCAGGAAAAGGGGGAAATTTCAAAGCAAAAGGATTGTAAGACTTTGACGGTTTATCTCTCCTGTCTTTTTAGAGGGCTTATGAATATGGGTAAAGTTTCAAAGGACAAGGCTTCTTTAAAAAAACTTGCGGGAATTGCAGTATCCGCGATCAAAAAATAATTTTTGCCTATTACAGAATAATTGTTCTGTAATAATTAGTTGATTAATAAATATTATAGATATCTATTAGAGAAGGATAGAAATGTCATCTTTTGACAAGAAAGAAAAACCAATCATCATGATTACCGGGTTTTTGGGGCTGGTGGCTGCAATCCTTGTGGGCATAGGAGAATTTTTATTGCATTACGACCCGTTGGCGCGTTTTTCCGAAACGGGCTATGACTTCATGCTGGCTGCAAGCGATGAGCGCCAGACGATGGGCCATTTCTTTGGTGTCCTGGGTGCGCCGCTTTATGTTGTTGGGTGTTGGCATATTTATTTGATGCTAAAACCAGCCGGTCAGAAACTGGCTTTTATAGCTTTTGCTTTGGGTGCGTATGGTTTTATGGTTGGCGCAGACTGGATTAGCTCCAGGGCCAGTATCGGGGCGCTGATACATTTTCAGCAAACGGGGATCAATGTTGATGAGCTGATTGCTTTGTATCAACTCAGATATGAAACGTTGCTGACGGTGGTTCGCATAACAACGTTGGCGCTCTCCCTGATATTCATTGGGTTGGTTCTGACAGGTCGTTCACATTATCAGCGGTGGCATGCGATTTTTAACCCGATTGTATTATTGATTGGTTCTTTTGTTGTGTATGCCTTTGCGCCCGAAATTGGGAAGTATATTATGCCGATTGCGCTCAATGTTGCATTTGGGATTTTCTTTATTATTTCAATGATTCAAACAAGAAATATTCGTTAATTCAGAGGAAATAAAAATATGAAAAAAATATTCAAAGTTTTGCGTTTTATACCATTGCTGGTGATTGCCATGATAGCGATGATAGCCGGGCGTTTTTATATGGACGCACAAAACCCATATCCAGATATAAGACCTGATGCGAATACACCTATACCGAAGTTTACCGAAGTTCCGCTAGATTTTACGCATATCTATCAAAAGGCAAATTCTTTACCGTTTATGGCCTCGGCAGTAATTGATTTAGATAATGATGGTGTGGAAGAAGTTTTTCTAGGCGGCGGTATGAACCAGCCGGACGGGTTTTTTAAATATACCGAGAAAGGTT
>JAJFJK010000061.1 GCA_021774075.1 Nitrosomonas sp.
CTTAAATTTGGCGAAATCTCATGAAATGACCGGCTAAATTGCAAAAACGCTTATATTCAAGCTTATTCGGATTAAAATTTAGCTTAATTCGTTTTTCTACCACTTGTGCGCTTGGGCCTGTTGGAGTTTTGCAAGAGGCTCGACTATTTGCAGTTTTCTTGTTCATATGTTCACGGCGATGATGGGCCTTTCCAGATTATTTCTGATTTAAATGAGATTCCATGTAATAAAGAAGTAAGCCAATATATACGATACAAAATAAAAGAGAATTTCTTCAGCCCCCGATATATAGAAGGTAGTACTGAAAAAAAAGGTTGGCCGCAATTTGCGGCTTACGTATTTTATGGGAATGCTCTTTATGTCGTAACCTTTACAGTACTTCCAAATGGAAAAATTGATATAGGAAATTCTGATCTCGTTCTTGATGAGCTTCCTATTCTCCAGCGTCAATATGCAGGCGTATTCCGTACACCTTTGCGCTCCCTTTATCATTAATATGTACTACTCTGTAGGTTCAGACTAATCAAGGGAATTGCCAAGCCTGTATCCCATATCCATAACCGTCTAATGATACAACTCCATAAGTGGTTCAGGTTATGAAGCCATATCATCTTAAATGATAATAGGAGATTGTAAATGGCGCTGGATATAGAAAAATACCTGCCGTACCTAGACGAATATGATTGGAAGCGGGAAGAGAAAGTGGAGATGCTACGTTCTTTGTGGCGTATGATGGAAGCGCAAGCTGACAAAGCGTTTGGATTGAATTCATTGCAATTATCCTGTGGACAATCACATCATAACAGTTTACGGAATCAACAAAACTCTGTAGATTCAAAAGATCAACCCATATCGCAGTCCTATGGTGAAGCCGCCAATAATAATTCTCACAAGGTGATTAGCAGCAAAGGAGACCAAAAACATGCAAAATGACAATAAATCCAAAGCCATTGTCTATTGCCGCGTATCAGACCCAAAGCAGGTTACGGAAGGCCACGGGCTTGAGTCTCAGGAAACACGTTGTCGCGAATTTGCAAAGAATAGAGGGTATGAAGTTGCTGCTGCTTACCATGAGCGAGGCATTACAGGTAAACTCATGGACAGGCCGCAAATTCAACTTATGCTTAAATTTCTACGGCACAATAAAAACAAAGAGCACTATGTCGTCATTATCGATGATATCAGCCGCCTCGCGAGGGACATAGAAACCCATATCCAGCTTCGTACAGCCATCAGTGCGACAGGGACGAAATTGGAAAGTCCCTCAATCGAATTTGGTGAAGATTCAGATAGCCGTTTGGTTGAACATTTGCTGGCCTCCGTTGCCGCTCACCAGCGCGAAAAGAACGCCGAAACGACAAAGAACCGTATGCGAGCAAGGTCGATGAACGGCTATTGGGTGGCACATGCACCTGTAGGATACCGCTATGAGAAACGCGAAGGCCACGGAAAAATGCTGGTTCGGAATGAACCGGTGGCATTCATTGTTCAAGAAGCTCTAACCGGTTTTGCCCATGGCAGGTTTGAGACCCAAGCAGAAGTACAACGTTTTCTGGAATCTCACGCAGCCTACCCTAAAGATAGAAAAGGCCGTGTTCACTTCCAACGCGTCAAAGAATTGCTCAACCGCGTTCTTTATGCTGGCCGCATTACATTGCCCAATTGGGGCATCCATAACCAGCAAGGCAAGCATGACGCGCTGATTAGCTTTGAAGACTGGACAAAAATACAGAAACGCCTGAATGTCCAAGCGAATGCACCGATCAGAAAAGACGTGCATCAAGATTTCCCACTACGGAACTTTGTTACCTGTTCATGCTGTGAAGTGCCTATGACCGCCGGGTGGACAAAGGGGCGCAGTAAATATTACGGCTATTATTTGTGTCAAACAAAAGGCTGTGATCTCTACGGAAAATCTATCAAGAAAGAGCATATTGAGGATGCATTTGAAGAACTACTCAAAGAATTAATACCGCCCAAACCTTTGTTTGATGTTGCCAGTGCCATGTTCAAGGAATTATGGGATGAACGCTCCCATCACAGACACAAGGAAATGTTTGCTATTAAAAAAGAGAAAGTGCTTGTTGAGCGAAAAATTAGTAATTTATTAGAACGGGTGATCGACACAAATAATAAATCGGTCATTTCCGCCTACGAGCAAAAGATTAAGGAACTGGAAGAAAGCAAGGACGTTTTAGATAAAAAAATAGCCAATTGTGGGCGCGCACTACCAAGCTTTGAAGATCATTCTGGAACCGCCATGAAATTTCTCGAAAACCCTTATGAACTCTGGGATTCTGAGTTTCTTGAGGATAGAAGAAATGTCCTTAAACTCTGTTTTACGGGTAAGCTATGCTTCGACAAAAACGAGGGGTTTAGAACCGTCTGTAAGTCGCTCCCATTCAGGGTTTTAGAGGGGTTGAATGACCCTAATTCCGATATGGTGCCCAGAAGAGGACTCGAACCTCCACACCCGAAGGCACATGGACCTGAACCATGCGCGTCTACCAATTCCGCCACCTGGGCAATTCAGCATCCAAGTCAGGACGCCGGAAAACGCGTAATTCTATAGGAAACCACTGTTTTGTCAATTAGGAAGAAACCAAAGCTGCGCGATCAGGATCCTTATTTGGAGCGGGAAAAAACACGCTATGAGACGCCACTGCCCAGCCGGGAGTTTGTTTTACAGGTTTTAAAAAAACAGGGGATTCCAACTGCTGAGAAAGCTTTGCAGAAGCTGTTGGGAATTACTAAAAAAGAGCATGAGGTGTTTGGCCGCAGATTGACGGCTATGATTCGCGCAGGTCAGGTTTTTCGTAATCGTAAAGGCGATCTTTGCGTGATGGAAAAACTGGATTTGGTTAAAGGAAAAGTACAAGGCCATGCGGATGGGTTTGGTTTTCTGATACCGGATGATGGCAGCCCTGATTTGTTTTTAAGTGCCAAAGAGATGAACAAGGTGCTGCATGGTGACCATGTGTTGGTGCGTGAAAGCGGTGTGGATCGGCGTGGGCGGAGAGAGGCAACTGTTGTAGAGGTTTTGGAGCATACTAATACGAAGTTGGTCGGACGTCTGCATATCGATCATGGCATTTTGTTTGTGGTGGCGGAGAATAAACGCATTAGCCAGGATATCCTGATACCCAAAGAGCATGCCCTAAAAGCCAAAGCAGGACAGATTGTCATAGTGGAGATTATTCAACAACCGGATAAACACACGCAGCCAATCGGCCATGTGATTGAAATTCTGGGTAACTATTCAGCGCCTGGTATGGAAATCGAAATTGCTTTGCGTAAGCATGATTTGCCGTATGAGTTTTCATCTGCAATTGAAAAGTGTTCCGCCAGGTTTCCAAGCAGGGTATTGAAAAACCAACATGAAGATCGCAAGGATATTTGCCATTTGCCACTGGTCACCATTGATAATGAAACCGCGCGGGATTTTGATGATGCGGTGTACTGTGAACCGGATGGCAAGGGATACAGATTGTATGTTGCGATTGCGGATGTCAGTCATTATGTGCAAGCCGCCGATGTGATTGATCGGGAGGCGTTTAATCGAGGCAACTCGGTTTATTTCCCACGGCGGGTGATTCCTATGCTACCCGAAGTGCTTTCCAATAATTTGTGTTCACTGAATCCCAATAAGAATCGTCTGTGCATGGTGTGTGAGATTCAGTTTAAAGCAAATGGCGAGGTGGTTGATTACGTTTTCTACCCGGCGATTATGCGCTCACATGCCCGCCTGACTTATAACAAAGTGGCGGCAATGTTGGAAAACCCAAAAGGCAAGGAAGCCAAGCAGTATGCAAAACTTTTGCCGCATATTCAGCTAAATTACAAACTATTTAAAGCGTTGCTGAAGGCACGTAAAAAACGTGGCGCCATTGATTTTGAAACTATCGAAACCCAGATGATTTTCAATGATCAGGGGAAAATTGATAAAATTGAACCGGTGCAACGCAACGAAGCGCATCGTTTG
This sequence comes from Nitrosomonas sp., assembly GCA_021774075.1. Classification (GTDB taxonomy): domain Bacteria; phylum Pseudomonadota; class Gammaproteobacteria; order Burkholderiales; family Nitrosomonadaceae; genus Nitrosomonas. Next base: position 3,983 of record JAJFJK010000061.1, read on the forward strand.
ATTGAAGAATGCATGTTGGCGGCAAACGTATGCGCGGCAGATTTTCTGCAACAAAATGAACAAACTACACTTTATCGCGTGCATGAAAGCCCCGCGCCAGACAAGCTTGAAGCGTTGCGCAATTTCCTGAAAGAGTTTGGCATACCACTGGGTGGCGGAAACGAGCCAGGCGCCAAAGATTACGCGCAAACACTGCTTAAAATCAAAGACAGGCCTGATGCGCAGTTACTGCAAACTGTCATGCTCAGATCATTGCGGCAAGCACATTACACGCCCGAAATCAGTGGTCACTTCGGTCTGGCGTATGATTCTTATACACATTTCACATCGCCCATTCGGCGTTATCCTGATTTGCTCATCCATCGTGCGATCAAGGCGGTTCTTTGCGGTAAAAAATATGCCCCCGGAGATTGGGCTGCGTTGGGCAAACATTGTTCACAAACAGAACGACGTGCAGATGAAGCCACGCGCGACGTTGAATCCTGGCTGAAATGTTTTTATATGCAGGATAGAATTGGTGAATGTTTTGATGGCGTAATTAGTAGTGTGACCGGTTTTGGCTTATTTGTCGCGTTGGATAATGTGTATGTGGAAGGGCTGGTGCATATTTCGGAATTGCCCAGTGATTATTTCCATTTTGATGCTACCAAACATACGCTGCTCGGTGAGCGTAGTGGTAAACAATATCGTCTTGGTGATCGACTGCGTGTCAAATTGGTGCGGGTTGATTTGGAAACCAGCAAAATTGATTTTGTATTAGCTGATGTGGTTGATGATGGCCATGCTGATAAGCGACCAGGTAGAACAAAAACCAAACGTAAGAAATAAATTGTTTTACAATGCGCAATTGACACCTTGATGTGTTCCCATCAGTAAAGTAATATGCCCAACACTCGCCTTATTTTTGGCTTTCATGCCGTTACCAGTCGCCTACGGCAAAACCCTGATAGCATAAAAGAAATATACGTTGATGCCACGCGTAGTGACCAACGTATTCGTGGTTTAATAAAGCTTGCCGAATCCCAGAAAACTCATCTGATTGTTTGTGAGTCTCAAAGGCTAACGAATATGTCGGGTAATCGCCGCCACCAGGGGGTGGCTGCCAATATTGATGCGTCGCGCAGCTATGTCGATATTAACGATGTATTGGACACGCTGACAGAACCGGCAAGGTTGTTGGTGTTGGACGGTATTCAGGATCCGCATAATCTAGGCGCTTGTTTACGTGTTGCCGATGCGTTTGGTGTGCATGCGGTGATCGCGCCCAAAGATCGTGCGGTTGGCCTGACAGCCACGGTACATAAGGTTTCCAGTGGTGCGGCGGATACGGTTCCATATATTTCAGTCACCAATTTAACGCGAACTTTGCGGCAATTAAAAGAACGGGATATCTGGGTTATTGGCACTTCCGAGGATGCAGATCATGAGCTTAATGATGTTGCACTCAGTGGTTCAATCGCATGGGTGCTGGGCTCGGAAGAAAAAGGCTTGCGCCGTTTGACGCGCGAAACCTGCGATCAATTGGTGCGTATTCCCATGTTAGGGAGTATTGAAAGTCTTAATGTGTCAGTGAGCGCTGGAATTTGCCTGTTTGAAACCTATCGCCAACAGGCGACAACAAATACTGCTGATAAGATTTGAAAATTGATAATCCATAACGAAAGAATTGAGAAATAAATATTTACACTATGAACTCGCCAGAGCAAACCAAGCAACCAAATTTTAAAGCGCATTTTGCTGAACTGCTGCAGCACGCTGCAAGCACCCTAACCACGCTAGATACGCCGGAAACATCACCGCGTATTGAAATGTCGCGCACTAAACAAGCCAGTCATGGCGATTATTCCTGCAATCTCGCCATGCAATTGGCAAAACCCCTGCGTAAGAACCCGCGTGAAATTGCAAACATGTTGATTGATGCTTTGCCGGATTCTCTTTATCTAGAAAAAGTGGAAATTGCCGGTGCAGGGTTTATCAATCTGTTTCTCACAAACGCGGCTAAACAAAACTTTTTGCCGTACGTGTTAAAGAGTGGCGATAAATTTGGTAACAGTGACCATGCGCAAGGCACAAAAATCCAAATCGAGTTTGTCTCAGCGAATCCGACAGGCCCATTACACGTCGGTCATGGGCGAGGGGCTGCATTCGGAGCCAGTCTTGCGAATATATTGGCTGCGGTTGGTTTTTGTGTGACACGTGAATATTATGTCAATGATGCCGGACGCCAAATGGATATCCTGGCGTTGTCCACATGGTTAAGATATTTGGAATTAAACGGCATTCATGTTCCTTTCCCGGAAAATGCCTATCAAGGTGACTATGTTAAAGTCATGGCGCAGTTGATCCAGCAGGCACACGCAACACGTTATGTCCATCAAGTGGATTTGTTACTTGAAGGCCTGGATATCGCCGCCAGTGATGCGGTGATTAATACAGACGTGCAATTAGACCAGTTAATTGCCAATGCGAAAACGATACTGGGTGAAGATTACGCCTATATCCATAACTTTGTGTTAACCGAACAGCTGGGTGATTGTCGTAATGATTTAATGGAGTTTGGTGTAGCATTTGATACTTGGTTTTCCGAACAATCACTATTTGATAATGGTTTGGTCGCGCAAACAGTCCAGTTGCTTGAGGCAAAGCATTGCCTGTATCAACAAGACGGCGCCACTTGGTTTCGCTCGACAAAATTTGGTGATGAGAAAGACCGTGTGGTGCAACGAGAAAATGGACAGTTTACTTATTTTGCTTCGGATATCGCTTATCATTTAAATAAGTTCGAGCGTGGTTTTGAGCAAGTGATCAATGTTTGGGGCGCAGATCATCATGGTTATATAGCCCGGGTAAAAGGTGCGTTGCAGGCATTGGATCAGGACCCGCAGAAACTGGAAATAGCATTGGTTCAGTTTGCAGTGCTTTATCGAGATGGCGTAAAGGCGCCGATGTCTACGCGTTCAGGTGAGTTTGTGACCTTGCGTGCGTTACGTCAGGAAGTTGGTAAGGATGCTGCGCGGTTTTTTTATGTGCTGCGTAAAAGTGACCAACATCTTGATTTTGATTTAGATCTGGCCAAGTCGCAAAGCAATGAGAATCCTGTGTATTACGTACAATATGCCCATGCTCGTGTTTGCAGTGTTCTGGCACAATGGGAAGATGAGGATGTTGCAATGCTGGCGGAGGTAAGTGCGGAAACTTTGACAAGTCCGGCGGAATTGGCATTATTACAGAAATTGATAGATTTCCCGGATGCTGTGGAAGCGGCGGCTAAAGAATTTGCGCCGCATCTCATTGCGTTCTATCTCAGGGAATTGGCAAGTGAATTTCATAGCTACTATAATTCAAGCCGTTTTCTGGTGCCGGAAATACCGTTGCGTCACGCGCGTTTGGCGCTTATTGTTTCGACTCAACAGGTACTACGTAACGGGTTAAATTTACTGGGTGTCAATGCACCGGAAAAAATGTGATCAAATTGATATTTGAGGAAATTCATGAGTCGAGATTATAAAACCCGTAAGCCTTCTACAGCTAAAAAGAGTAATGGCTCTTTGATCTGGGGGATTTTGATCGGCTATGCACTGGGCTTGATGAGTGCAATCGGCGTGTGGATGTATCTGGATGGGGCGCCAAGTCCGTTTGTGCCAGAGGAAACGGCGCATTTAGGCAAAAGCCATGAGCAATCAGCACAGACAAAAACGTCTGAATCCATGGTTGATGAAATAGAAACAGTGGAGGCCGAGGAAAGGCCGCAATTTGATTTTTATAAGATATTGCCAGGTATTGAAGAGCCCATTTCTGAGCAAGCCTTCACAAGAGCTGTGGAACAATCGCCGCCGGTGCCAACGGTGTCACCAGTACCACCAGTACTTAGCACGCCATCTAATAATTTTGAAAATAACAATGCTGCGTCAAGCAATGTTGCACTCGAAAAATACTTCCTGCAGGTTGGCTCATTCAGAAAAACGGATGATGCGGAAAACCTGAAGGCGCGACTTGCGCTACTGGGGGTTGTGGCATTTGTTCAAACTGCGGATTTATCAGAAAAAGGTATTTGGCACAGAGTAAGAGTCGGGCCATTTACCCAAAAGACTGAGGTTGATAAGGTACGTGCTTCTTTGCAGGATAACGGAATAGAAATTCACTTTATTAAAGTAAATAGTAGCAGCTAGATAGATGACTCGCCGTTTGCTTAAGGCGATTTGTGTTGAATTGTTATTGTTGGGGGGATAAGATGAATATCAATAGGTTTTTTATAGCGACCTTCTTACTGTTGAGCATAGGGCTGGTGAGCTTATCAAGCGCACATGCGGAAATTGTTGAAGGAAGAGATTACACAGTTTTAGCAAACGCGCAGCCGACGCAGAATGAGGGTGGCATTGAGGTAATTGAATTCTTTTGGTACGGCTGCCCGCATTGTAATAACCTGCACCCACATATAAAAGCATGGCTTCAGAATATTCCTGAAGATGTCCATTTCCGTTATGTGCCGGCGATTTTTCGCAGTAACTGGGTGCCGGGGGCCAAAACATTCTATGCGATGGAAGTGATTGATGCGTCAGATATATTGCATGACAGAATGTATGATGCCATTCACCGTGACAAAATAGATCTTACGCAAGAGCCAATATTGTTTGATTGGGTGGCGCAACAAGGTGTTGAACGGGAGACGTTTGTGAATGCCTATAATTCTTTTTCCGTACAAAACCAGGTTGCCAGATCCACACAAATGACGCGACAATATCAATTGTCAGGTGTTCCCGCATTGGTTATTGATGGCCGTTATATGACCAGTGGTAAGCGAGGTGGTACACCGCAAGACGTTATTCTGGTTTTGGAACAAATACTGGATAAAGTGCGTCAGGAAAGAGAAAAGGAATAATGTAATGGGCGCCTCTAAAAATTCAGAGTTCGCCCAAATGCAAGGCGCGAAAAATATTTTGCAGCGCAGCATATGGTTGATATGTAAGCGAGAAATTTTTTCCGCAACGCAGCAGTTGGGATGAAATCTGGATTTTAAGAAGTGCCCTAAATACTCATTCCTTATAAATTACACATATGATGATTGAAAAAATAATTTTTGGCGCAGGTTGTTTCTGGAGCGTGGAAGCGACTTTCCGCAGCCTCAAAGGGGTTACTGATGCAACCTGTGGTTATGCCGGTGGCGATACTGAAAATCCAAGTTATGAGATGGTTTGTTCCGGCACGACCGGTCATATCGAGGTGGTGCAGGTCGCGTTTGATCCTGCTGAAATAACATTGGAAACACTGCTTGATCATTTTTGGCATTGCCATAATCCAACAGCTAAAGACAGGCAGGGCGCGGATATTGGCACACAGTATCGCTCCGTAATTTTTTGTTTTTCACTGCAACAAGAAGATGCTGCGAGGCGGTCGATGAATGCGTTACAGCAAAGTGAGCGATTACAAGCGCCAGTTGTTACAAAAATTTTGCCTGCCGCACAATTCTATAAAGCGGAAGAATACCACCAGCGCTACTTTGAGAAGCACGGCATTGGTCATCATTAGCATCAATGATCCGCTTTTTTTGTCGATAATGTCAGTATCTTCTAACTTTACATAAGTGACGTTTTGAGAGATAAAGTAACTTATGTTTTTCCATAAGTTATGTTTTTGAGTCACCTTATCAAATTTATCCTAATGGTATCAACACACTCACATAATCTTAAGAAAGATCCTGCAGATACTGCAAGTCATTCAACGGCTGACGGCGATAGTATGCTTTCAACAAAAGACAGATTACTTGAAGCTGTTAATAATGATCCGGATCTGCCGGCGCTTGGCAGTTCAATATCACGTATTGTGCAATTGTCTTCATCCGATGAAGAATCTATCCGCAAACTTGCTTATTATGTACTGTCCGATGTTTCATTGACGCAAAAGATTTTACGTTTATCAAATTCGATAACGTTTCGCACATCGTCCAGCAAAGTCGTTACCAGCATAACCAAAGCCATTTTCCTGCTTGGTTTTAATACCGTTAAAACTTGTGCCTTGGCATTGCTTTTAGTGGATGGTATGTCTGGCAAACGGGCTGAGCATGTGCGCACAGAACTTATTCATGCTTTGGCAGCAAGTATGGTAGGTCGTGAACTTGCTAAATATAGTTATTTTAAGGATGCGGAAGAAATTGCTGTTGCTGCATTGTTTAAAAATGTCGGACGTTTACTACTGGCCGCGTATGATCAGGACAAGTACCAAGAAATGATGGCGCTTATCAAGGACGGCTCTCATACGCCTGCAGAGGCCTCGATGAAAGCTTTAAATTTTAGTCTTGATAGATTTGCCGAAACAATTTTAGAGCAATGGGATATTCCAGCAAGTATTATCCAGGCGCTTAAAACCAAGCCAGACACACTAAAAACACCTAAGAATCGTCAAGAATGGATGCAACAGGCAGCTGAATTAAGTGAGCGTGCGGTCCCACTCATTTTTCCCATAGAAACATCAAGAAAGGTCAAACTGGAAGACGAGTTATTGGCACGCTTTGGCCAGGCATTTAATTTGGATAAATCAAAGTTGCATTTATTAATAACCGATGCGGCTAAAGAAACGCGGGCGCTTGGTACTAATGCGCAACTCACTGCTGATGATGAAAATAAAGAAATTAGTGCAGACACAGCAAATACAGAATCAGAGACCGGGTATGAAGAGGATATCTTAGGCGATTTCGTTTTCGAGAGTGAGAAATCTGATGCTGTGGAAATCGTGCAGTGTCATCCAAGCGGCAAACCATTTAATGCGGATGCGTTATTGCTGGCGGGTATACAAGATGTTACAGAAGTTATGGCAGCCGGCAATTACAAACTGAATGACCTGATTATGCTGGTTCTGGAGACACTCTATAGTAGCCTTGGCTTTCGTTTTATTACACTTTGTTTACGAGATGCTAAAAAAAACCAGTATCGGGCACGTAGCTCGCTGGGGAAAAACAATGCGCATTACCAACAAGGTTTTGTGTTTTCATCCGTGCTGTCTGATGATTTGTTTTGTCTGTCAATGGAAAGGAATGTTGATTTACTTATCTCAGATGCTACTGTACATAAGGTTCGCAAGTTGAAGCCACGCTGGCATACTGATTTGTTACCGGATGCAAATAGTTTTATAGTATTACCTCTGGTAGTCAATAAAAGTCCTGTTGGTTTGTTTTATGCAGATCGTGAACATAAGGCCCCTGAAGGTGTGACAACAGAAGAGATGCAGCTTATCAAGACATTAAAAGGGCAGGTGCTTGCCGCTTTAAACTCAAAATAAAATGACGATAGATACCAGTTGTTTATTTATTATTAGTGCGCCTTCCGGAACAGGTAAGACAAGCCTGGTGCGTGCATTACTCAAAGCCAATCCTAATCTTAAGTTGTCTATTTCACACACCTCACGGCCGCCACGTTCCGAAGATGTGGATGGGCGGGACTACCATTTTGTCAGTAAAGAAATATTTAAGCAGAAATTGTTACGTGGCGAGTTTCTGGAATGTGCTGAAGTTTATGGTAATTTATATGGCACTTCGCAAAAATGGATAGATGATAACTTATCAGATGGGCATGATATTTTACTTGAGATTGATTGCCAGGGCGCCACGCAGGTACGAGAGATTTTTCCACATGCAATTGGCATCTTCATTTTGCCGCCATCTACGGAGGCCTTGGCAACACGCTTGAAAACACGTGGGCAGGATGATTCAGCCGTGATTAAAAAAAGACTCGCGGCAGCATGTGAAGAAGTTGGTCATGTCAGTGAGTTTGATTATGTTATTATCAACAGCGAGCTGGAAGAAGCGCTTCACGATCTGACATGTGTTGTACGGGCGGAGCATTTAAAAAAAGAACGTCAGCTTGTTGATCTGCATGCATTGATTACGCAATTGAGATATACAGATCTTTAATTTCCGAGTATCGTTTGCAGATATAGTCCGATTCTGGCGCAGTTTACTTCGTAATTTATTCTTGTATTTTTACTAAATAGAGGCAAAATGCCATGGCACGTATTACCGTTGATGACTGTTTAAAGAGAATTCCAAACAGATTTGATATGACCTTAACTGCGACAGCCAGAGCAAGGCAATTGGCAGTTGGTTCAGCCCCTATGGTTGATCCAGCCCGTGATAAACCCACTGTAATCGCTTTACGTGAGCTGGCTCAAGGTAAGATTGATATTGATATTCTAAATCCCAAGAGTATATAATTTTCTCGAAGACGCTATCAAGGGCGTCGTTAATCTTATATGGAGCCGTTGCCTTACTAAAAGTATATTTATCTTACGATTATCTGTTCGGTAAATGATTACGTACACAATTATTTAAAATCAAATGCCTGAAGCAGAACTTCTGTTTTCTGAAACATCCAAATCTCTTAAACCAGAAGATATTGTGCAGCTCAAGAGTGCCTATGCTTTCGGCCAGGGTGCTCATTCAGGCCAATTTCGTAAAACTGGTGAACCCTATATTTCCCATCCTTTGGCAGTTGCCAGAATTCTAGGCCAACTGCGTCTTGATGCACCCACGTTAACAGCCGCGCTACTGCATGATGTTGTTGAAGATACGCATATTTCCAAAGCTGAAATCAGTGAGAGATTCGGCCAGCCGGTGGCTGAATTGGTGGATGGTGTTTCTAAGCTCGACAAAATAGAGTTTCAAACACAAGCTGAAGCGCAGGCGGGGAATTTCCGCAAAATGTTTCTGGCAATGGCGCGTGACGTTCGCGTGATACTTATTAAGTTGGCGGATCGCTTACATAATATGCAAACACTGGAAGTCATGCGCCCGGAAAAACAACGCAGCATTGCGCGTGAAACGCTGGAAATTTATGCGCCGATTGCGCACCGTTTGGGTCTAAACAATGTCTACCAGGAATTATTGGAACTGGGTTTCCGTTATTCGCATCCCGTCCGCTATAAAGTATTGGTCAAAGCGACCAAAGCTGCGCGGGGTAATCGCCGTGAAGTGGTGGGAAAAATTCTTGATGCGATTAATGCCAAACTGAAAGAAGCCGGACTTGATGCAACCGTTAGCGGACGCGAGAAACATCTGTACAGCATCTATAACAAAATGGTTGAGAAGCACCTGTCATTCACAGAGGTGCTGGATATTTATGGCTTCCGTATGATTGTTTATGACATTCCGTCTTGCTATGTTGCCTTAGGCGCATTACATAGTTTGTATAAGCCGATTCCGGGTAAATTCAAGGATTACATTGCCATTCCCAAAGGGAATGGTTATCAGTCCTTACACAATACGTTGCTGGGGCCATTTGGTATCCCCATAGAGATACAAATTCGCACGGCTGAAATGCACCGTATTGCTGAAAATGGGGTGGCCTCGCATTGGCTCTACAAGAGCTCGGATACAAATCTCAATGATTTGCACATGAAAACCAACCAGTGGTTGCAAAGTTTGCTGGAAACATTGAGTGATACCACAGACTCATCGGAATTTCTGGAGCATCTGAAAATTGATTTGTTTCCGGGTGAGGTGTATGTGTTTACCCCACAAGGTAAAATTTTGACGTTGCCAAGAGGATCAACGGCTGTTGATTTTGCCTACGCGGTACACTCTGATATCGGCAATTGTTGCGTGGCAGCTAAAATTAACGGTGACAATGCGCCTTTGCGCACCAAGCTTAAAAGTGGCGACCGTGTGGAGATCTTCACAGCGCCTTATGCAAAGCCGAACCCTGCCTGGTTAGGCTATGTGGCAACGGGTCGAGCGCGTTCGCATATTCGTTATTTTCTCAAAAACATCCAATATGATGAATCGGTAGAACTGGGTGAGCGTATGCTTAATCAAGCATTACTGTCATTTAATATAGAGCCGGAGGCAATCAATGACACACAGTGGGAAAAATTAGTCCGCGACTGTGGTTTGAAGTGCAAAAAAGAATTGCTGGCTGATATAGCACTGGGCAAACAACTGCCTGCTGTTGTGGCAAAACGTTTAGGTTCGCCAGTAGAATCTGCTGCTAATGAGCAAGTTTCGAGTGGCCCCATTACCATCATGGGCACGGAAGGTTTGGCGGTGCAGTTTGCAAAATGCTGTCGCCCCATTCCGGGCGATATCATTGTCGGGCTGTTTAAAAAGGATCAAGGGCTGGTTATTCACACGCAAGACTGCTCGGTCATTACGCATAGCAAGAAAACCATAGACAATTGCCTGGATGTCACCTGGGGTAAAGATATCGCAAGAACTTTTGAAGTGAATATCAAAGTCATCGCAGCCAACAAACATGGCGTCTTGGCGCGGATTGCAGCAGTCATTGCCAAAGTGGAATCAAATATTGACGATGTTGCAATGGAAAGTGAAAACGACTACACCGCAATGCGTTTTATCTTGCAGGTTAAGAATCGCTTTCATCTCGCACAAGTCATGCGTGGATTGCGGCATATTAAGGATGTGGTGAAAATAGTTCGGGCTAGAGGTTAATTCCGCGTGTCAGAGACTACAAACAATTCAATAAATTCATCAACAGGCGTGCTTTCCAATTGGTTCTGATTCAAAAATAAATCAAGAATGGCCTGCTGCTGATTTTGTGGGAAACATCGCGCCAGATTCGTTGTGAATTTTTTCTGTAATAGCGGGATGCTCTCATGACGTCGTTTTTTGTGTCCAATCGGATATGCTACGATAACCTCATCCAACACCGTGTCATCGCTTAAAACAATCTGAACACCATTAGCAATCGCACGTTTATCAGGGTCATGATAATCTCGCGTGAATTGTTCATCTTTAACACAAAATATTTTTTTGCGGAGCGGATCAATGCGTGCGTCGGCGGCAACAGAATCTTCATAATCAGCAGCCGTTAAACGTCCAAAAATTAACGCCACAGCCACCATATATTGCATACAATGATCCCGGTCAGCCGGGTTATTCAATGCACCTTGTTTATCAATAATGCGCATTGCCGCCTCATGTGTGCGAATCGTAATTCGCTGGATATCTGTTATGCGATTCTTAACCAAAGGATGCAACTGCAGCACGCATTCCACAGCCGTTTGCGCATGAAATTCCGCTGGAAATGAAACCTTGAATAAAATATTCTCCATCACATAAGCATCCCATTGGTCTATAGGTCGCTGAAAGCGAAACGACTGACCTTTGAACAAAACATCATAAAACCCCCATGTTTTGGCGCTTAACGCCGAAGGGTAGCCCATCTCTCCCTTTAGCGTGAGTAATGCAAGCCAAACAGCGCGGCTGGTCGCATCACCGGCAGCCCAGGATTTGCGTGAACCGGTATTGGGCGCATGCCGATAAGTACGCAAAGATTGTCCATCGACCCAAGCCTGAGATAACGCATCGACGATCTGCGTATGATTGCCACCCAACAAATGCGTAACCACCGCAACCGAAGCGACTTTAACCAACACCACATGATCCAGGCCAACCCGATTAAAGCTGTTCTCCAAAGCAAGGCAACCCTGAATCTCGTGCGCCTTGATCATTGCCGTGAGCACATCATGCATTGTGGGTACATGTTTGCCGGATTTACGTGCATTACGTGCAACCCAATCAGCAGTCGCCAGAATACCGCCCAAATTATCTGATGGATGCCCCCATTCAGCAGCCAGCCAAGTGTCATTAAAATCAAGCCAGCGAATCATTGTGCCAATATTAAATGCCGCCTGCACCGGATCAAGCTGAAAATCTGTTCCCGGAACCCGCACCCCATCTGGCACAACTGTGCCCGTAGCAATTGGCCCCAATATTGATCTGCACGCCGGATAAGAAAGCGCCTCCAGGCCACACCCTAATGAATCCATCAAACAATACCGGGCCGTATCGTAAGCCAGAGTGCTTTGAATCCGGTGATTGACAACATAATTGGCAATCTCAACCAAAATCTGGTCAGGAGGCGGACGATGATTGGAAATTTGAAGAGACATTTCAAGTCTTAGGATCAGTTGAATGTGAAGAATACATAAAACGCAAAGACTAACATCAAAATCCACATGATAGTTGACCCGCAAGCCCCAAACCGTTAACATTCGTTTCTCAACAAATCCCTGATAGCTCAGTTGGTAGAGCAACGGACTGTTAATCCGTTTGTCCGAGGTTCGAGCCCTCGTCAGGGAGCCAGATA
>JAJFJK010000062.1 GCA_021774075.1 Nitrosomonas sp.
GCCAAAGGCGTGGTACAGCAAACTGGTGGACATTTTGAAAAAGCCTCATGATTAAAGTTCAGAGACAATTTCAACCTTAAATTCATTTTCTTCCAACATCTTTTTTTATCGCTAAGTACGCACTTACCGGATGAACCGAAAGAGTGGTGTCTAATGCAAGATAACACGGTCATTCGAAAATATATTCGTCACCCTTCCGATGTGCCGATTCAGGTCACATTGGACTGGGCAGGTGATGAGCACGACGATTTGGACGATGAAACGCTCAGTAATGTCAGCCTTGGCGGCCTATCCTTTATCTGTAAACACGCACTCGAAATCAGCCAGAAAATAAGGATTTGTATTCCAGTACTGGAAACAGAAAATACGCTGATCGGCAATGTGGTCTGGTGCGAGAAATCCAAAAATGGCTATGAAATTGGTCTTGAGTTTGACAACATCAAACAAGTCTTCCGCTTACGCATGATCGAACAAATCTGTCACATTGAACATTACCGCAAGGAAATAGAACGTAACGAAGGCCGCAAGCTGAATTCAGAAGAAGCCGCCAAAGAGTGGATCTCGCGCTATGCTGATGATTTTCCGGCGCTGTAAAGTCACGTAACCAATAAAAAAGGGCATTTATAAATGCCCTTTTTTTCAAATACAGCTCCGATTAGAAATCGTGACGCATGCCTACAGTGTAGGTATTACGATCGGCATCTGGAACCGCAGCGTGATCTCGTATGTCAACCCGCTGATAACCACCAAACAGACTTGAACGACTGCTCAGATAATGAATCGCACCTACGGTAAAGCTTCTTGCATCTCTACTGTCTGCAAAACCTGAAACCTTCTGTGCATGTGTCATACCGCCTTGCGCGACCAGTTTGGTATTACCAATCTTATATTCACCGCCTACAAACCAGACATCACCATCACCATTAACATTTATTGCTGAATTACATTGCCCCGTGTTTCCGCCGCCTATTGTACCGAGCGCAGCTGAAGCAGTACAACTTGCCGCACCAGTCAAACTGGCATTGTTAATATTCTCATACTGACCACTTAGACGGAAATTTTCGTAATGCCAAGAAGCGCCGCCACGCCAAATTTCTTCATCATCGACATCGCCTGCGATGAGGGCTCTTTGCGCTGTACTAACGTTATCTCTGGAATAACCACCGAATATATCAAAACCATGGGAACCAAGTTGCGCACTATGTTTAGCCATAATTTGAAAATCCCATTCACCGTCTTCACCACCGCTATTGGCACCGCCACTGCCACCGCCGCTACCGCCAAGAACCGGATCCAGTTTTTGCGAATCACCCGGCATTAACAACGCAGAAACAGCAAAACCTTTCATAAGTGGTGAGTCATAACGTATAGCACTGTTAACAAAACCGTTAGCGCCCACACCCATACCATTGGCTGATGCAACCATGGTGCCACCGCTACCACCAGCCTGCAGGGTTGTGTATGCAAACGCATCAATTGTCGTACCACCAGCAAAATCTTTGAATGGTGCCGCAACACGACCAAATTTGACTTCACCCCAACCATCATTAGCAAGCGCAACCCAGCGCTCACGAGCGATTCCGATTGAACCAGTTCCAGTAGCAAGACCATACTCAATATGCGCTTTAGCTTTCAATCCACCACCTAAGTTTTCTACGATATGCAACCCCCATCTCGACTTACCAGCATCGTCAGCAACGGCTGACTGACTGGAAAGACCTTGAATATCAACGGTATTGTATTCGGCTTGAACCGTACCAAAAATGGTAACGTTTGTTCCCTGTGCTGCTACCACCATTGGCATTGCAAGTACACTGGCTACTGCCAACGAAATTAGTTTCTTCTTCATTTTGAGGCTTCCCTTAATGTGATATAGGAAGTATTATATTAGCCTAACGCTCGCCAACATGTGCTAAAAATTTTGAAAACCCATATCCATTAACTTGTAATGGTTATTCCCTTATCAAGAGACCTAACAGCGCCAGTGACGCTGAAAAGCTAACTGTACCCTAAAATATCAAGTTGAAGGAGTACCAGGAGGATGTCCGAGAATAGAATAATCTACTGCGGAAAAGCCATTTTAGTCATATTTCCCGATAATTTTCATTAAATAGAGCAACTATTCGCCTCAAATAATCAAAAAATCTGCCTCAAAACGACTTTCCCTTGCTACGATTACTATTCTCGGACAGCCTCCTACTAGTCCCATCTCCTACCTTACCTCGCCGTTTAGTATGAAATTTTTCCACCCATTTGAGTAAAAACTGCGGTGCATGTGCACGTTTCCATTCACCCGCTGCGTATTTATTTGCTTCTGACCAGGTTGGGTAGGTATGAATGGTGCCAAGAATTTTATTTAAGCCCAAGCCATGTTTCATGGCCAGTACAAATTCCGCCAGCAAATCACTGGCGTGTTCGCCGACTATGGTCACTCCTAAAATACGATCTTTACCCGGCACTGTCAGCACTTTTACAAAACCGTGCGCCGCCTCATCAGCAATGGCGCGATCAAGATCATCCAGACCGTAGCGTGTTACTTCACAAGCTATACCACGTGCTTTTGCCTCAGCTTCTGAAATCCCCACACGCGCGACTTCGGGATCGGTAAATGTTGTCCAGGGGATGACAGAATAATCGACTTTGAAGCGTTTGAAATCACCAAACAGAGCATTCACCGATGCATACCACGCTTGGTGTGCTGCCGTGTGGGTAAACTGGTAGGGACCTGCAACATCACCGCAAGCATAGATATTGGGATAAATGGTTTGTAACCAGGCATTGGTTTCTATGGTGCGTCTTGATGAAACAGGAATACCCAGTTCTTCCAGGCCAAAGCCTTCAGTGCGGGGTGCTCTGCCTACGGCACATAATAATGCATCAAATACCAGCTTGGATTCCTTGCCGTCTTGATCACGCACAATCAAATACTGTGCATCGGCATCCGTTTCACACCGCACTGCTACAGTCTGCGTGAGTATTTGCACGCCATCATCTTGTAATGCCGCCTTAACCAGCGCTGCCGCATCAGCATCTTCACGCTGCATCAAATCACCCATTTCCACCTGTGTCACTTGGCAGCCAAGACGAGCAAATGCTTGTGTTAATTCACAACCAATCGGCCCACCGCCTAACACCACCAATCGTTCAGGGCGCTCAGTTAATGACCAAATGGTATCGGATGTGTAATAACGCACCGTGTCCAATCCCGGAATTTTGGGCACCGCAGGGCGTGCGCCTGTCGCAATCACGATAGCGCGTGTGGTGAGTGTTTGCCCGTTTACTTCCACTGTCCAGGGTGAGGTAATACGTGCGTTGCCTTCAAGCACTTCCACGCCCAATTCGGTGTAGCGTTCTATTGAGTCATGCGGCTCGACTGTTTTAACCACCCGATGGACACGCGCCATGACATCAGAAAATTCATAATCAACCTGCGCTTGCGGCATGCCCAGCGATTTAGCATTTTGCGCTTGTTTCAGAAAGGTGGCGGAACGGATCAACGCTTTGGACGGCACACAACCATAATTGAGGCAATCACCCCCCATTTTGTGGCCCTCTATCAACGTTACCTTCGCACGGGTCACCGCTGCAATATATGACGTTACCAATCCGGCAGCACCGGCACCGATCACGATCAGGTTGCGGTCAAACTGTGTGGGTTTTGTCCAACGTGCATACAATCGACGCGTCTTGACAACGCCAATGCCCCAACGTGCCAGCCATGGAAAGGCGGCCAACAGTAAAAATGAGCCAATTAACGCCGGCGACAAAACATCAGACAAACTGGTAATCGCTGCCAATTGCGTACCAGCATTCACATACACCGTACTTCCGGCAAACATACCGATCAGGCTGGCCCAAAAGAACGTGCCACTGCGAATTGTCGTTAATCCCATTAATAAATTAATTAAAAAGAAAGGGAAAACAGGCACCAGACGCAAGGAAAACAAATAAAATGCGCCATCCCGCTCAAGACCATTATTTATAGTCGCCAAACGATCACCAAAACGACGCTGAACCGTATCACGCAAAATATAACGCGCCACCCAGAACGCCAATGTTGCGCCAATTGTGGCTGAAACCAACACCACCGGCACCCCAACCCACAGCCCAAACATGGCACCACCGGCAAGCGACATAATGGCCGCGCCCGGTAAGGACAATGCCGCCATAACAATATAGCTGAGCGCATAAATACCGATTACCAAAAACGGCTCCGCCTGATAAGCCTGCTGCAACTCATCGTGCCGCGCCTTGAGCACCTCCAAACTTAAAAAACGACCCAGGTCAAAAACAAAAAATAACCCGACCAGTAATCCAAGCAAAATAAGTATCCACCAACGCTTTTTCACACTACTTCTCCCTATTATTTATTTCACCGCACGACACACCGGACGCTGATTTCTCTCCAACAGTGCAACCCATTTCACAAAATCATTCGATGTGCCGGTATAAACGCCTGTAACGCATCATTGACAACCATACAATCTGCTTTATTTATCTACAAACAGATACTGAAACATTAGTCGCTAATACATGACATTCCTTACAATACGCGGGGTTTTATAAAACAGGATACTTCAACCAAAGATATAACAAATTTCTTAAGGGCACTTCTAAAAACCCAGATTTCATCCCAACTGCTGTGTTACAGAAAAAACTTATTGCTGTCATATCAAACATATGCTGCGCTGCAAAATTTTTTCTGCGCCTTGCATTTAGGCGGACTCTGAAATTTAGAAGCGCCCTTAAAAAAACAAGAAAGATCAATAAAACTATATACCTGAAACAGTTGCAAACCTTACATGTGAAATAGATAATAGACAGCAAGCATCATTTGCATCATTCAAACTTTAACTGCTCCGTGGCGAGTATCGTGCTTATTATCAGCTCCCAATAGAAAAATAGAAATTAGTGGAGAAAATAAATCGTCATTCATTACAGTGAAAAATCTTAATCCCAAACAGCAAACACTTCTCATGGGTGCGGTTGTCTTGACTATCGGTTTGCTATTATTGAGTTTTATTTATCTGCATAACAAGACCATTGCCGAGACTTCAAAGATCCTAGTCGAGCAAGATGTAGCTGCACTCAGGGTAATGTTGCAACTCAGAGAAGCAATTTCAGAACACAATCTGATCATTGACGAATTCCGAACCACAG
This sequence comes from Nitrosomonas sp., assembly GCA_021774075.1. Lineage (GTDB taxonomy): Bacteria > Pseudomonadota > Gammaproteobacteria > Burkholderiales > Nitrosomonadaceae > Nitrosomonas. Next base: position 5,161 of record JAJFJK010000062.1, read on the forward strand.
TTAACAAACAACATTTTCTGCAGCACACTCATGCGAAATACCAGAGCATTAGTCAAAAAATTGATGATTTAAAGCAGATACTACCAACACATCCTGAATTACAGCTTTTCTCCGAGCTGCATCACCAAACACATCATTTATCATTAACGCTTGACCAAGCGCTGAATACATCACCTATTAGCAAAAAACATATCGATACAATACTTGCTAACATCAGCGCAATTGCAGTGCAGATGAATAACCATACCTATTCCCTGATCAAAACATTAAAGAAGAACATGGAAAGTGGTGGGCTGCTTATTCATGCCAAAACACAAACCAGCGTTTATTTTGTGATCCTGTCTAGTGCACTACTAATCACGATCTTACTGGCTACCAGTTACTGCATTATTAAATGGAGTCGTTATATCACGTTCCCAGAACGTAACCCAAACCCTGTACTCAGCCTGGACGAAAGAGGAGCACTCATTTATTCCAATCCTGGCGCAACCACTACAGCAACATCACTCGGGCTCGCTTCAGCACTCAACATACTACCGGTATTATTGAAAGAAAAACTGGCTTTAGCCCGTTCAATGGGACAACCTGGCGCATACTGGGAATATAAAATTTCTAACCGAATTTTTAGCTGCCGAATTCGGCATCAGTCTAATCTGAACAGTTATCACGTATATCTCGCTGATATCACAAACCACAAGCAAACGAAAGAAAAACTCCAACATTTGGCCTACCACGATTCACTTACTGGGCTGCCAAATCGACACAGTTTTGAAAATATGCTCACACTCGTGTTACAAAAGAAAAGGGTGGGGGCCGTACTTTTACTCAGCCTTGATCGTTTTCGTTTTATTATAGAAGCGCTTGGACATACTCCGGCTGATCAAGCATTGATTGCCGTAGCAAATCGGCTGTCACCGTTGATGAGTTGCGACGATAATATTACCTGCCATATCCATCGTTTCGAAAGTGATATTTTTGCCATTCTGCTGCCTAATACCAGCCAAGATACTGAGCTGCGGACATTTACACAACAAATAGCTGAGTTCATGCACGCACCTTTTATTTTGGACGAAAGAAAACTGAATCTTTCTCTCAGTATCGGTATCAGTATTTTTCCTGGTGACGGCCATGATCCAAACACACTGTTACGTCACGCCGATATGGCATTACAACTGGTTAAACGTGCGGGTGGCAACAACATCCGGCGTTATCTACCGGAAATGGATTATCGTTCACTGGAACGACTGGAACTATTACAAGAACTAAGAGATGCCGAAAAACGCGGCGAAATGGAATTACATTATCAACCTCAATTCGATATCCTCAGTAAGGAAATTATCGGGGTAGAAGCATTAATACGCTGGAATCATCCACAGCATGGCATGGTATCACCAGCTGATTTTATTCCACTCGCGGAAGAAACAGACATGATCATTTCTATCGGAGAATGGGTACTGACAGCAGCCTGCCAACAAAATAAAGCTTGGCAGGACGCAGGATTTAAACCAATGGTAGTGGCGGTAAACATTTCTCCTCGTCAGTTCCAAAGTCCGGATCTTCAAGCTACTGTGGAGCATAGCCTTAAAATTTCCGGATTAGAACCTTGCTGGCTAGAGCTTGAACTGACTGAGAGTGCAGCCATGCACGATGCTGAAATTGCCGCCACAACACTCGGCGCATTAAAGTCTCTCGGTATAAAACTCAGCATTGATGATTTCGGCACAGGCTATTCATCCTTGGCCTATCTTAAGCGCTTTCCGATTGACAAACTAAAAATTGATCAATCGTTTGCACGCAATATGTCCCATGAGAGCAGCGACGCGGCCATCATCAAAACCATTATTACACTAGGACACAGCCTCGGCCTGAAATTGATTGCGGAAGGCGTAGAAAATCATGAACAGCTCGCCATGCTGAAGGATTATGGCTGTGAAGAGGTACAAGGCTATCTTTTTGGTAAACCACAGCCTCACGCCGAACTATCTTTGTTTCTAAAAGAAAAGTAAATGTTTGATGCTGAGGAATAACCACCAAATTGTTCGGAATCGCCCAACTGATCTTTTTGTCCTGCAGCATCAATCAGGTGAACATTAGATTGAGCTTGTGCAAGTACAATAAATTGAAATGTTTATTTTGCTTCGGCATATTCGATTGAATAGTCCAAAACCAATTCACCTCTTATATTTATATCCGAATAGAGGTAAATATTTTTTTTGAAGTCTCTGGCTTGTTTTGGAGGAATATCAATATAAATATACTCATCTTGTTGCGCAATAATAATACAATCATTTTTTTCGTTGTTTGTGCAATCGCTCACCGCTAGTTTTAATTGTACGCCACTGAGAGAATACTTATCTGAGTTATTGATTACACGGCCGATTATATCGTAAGCCTCATTTGAAGGCTCTAATGATACGCCTTCAAAAATTAATTCTGACGGCATAATCTTCGTTCTGGATTGATTCGCCTCATACTCTTGATATTGCCAAATGAGAAGACCGCCAACAGCAAATATCAGAATAAGAATCCCCGCAAATTTTCTAAATCCTGCTGACACTGCAAGCAGGATTAATATGATTATAATGGCAAGCCATTTCATAAATCGTTCCCAAAGATTTTAACTGTAAACTCTTTTCCGCTTGCGGGCACACACCAGTAGGTCATTATTATTTAAACACACCATTTCTTTCCTATCATCAGGAGTTAACCCACTCTTTCACCCAAATCAAAAATCTCCTCTTAACCCAACCACAAGCGTTCTTCCTGGCAACGGTGCAAAATTCTTCAAGAAAGATGTGTGCACACGTATTTCTTCATTGAGCAAATTTCTACCTTGCAGAAAAACCCGAACGCCATTTAATTTGGTTTTCCTGACACGATAACTCACTTCAAAGTTCACCAATGTGTAACCAGCCGTGCTGGTTTCAAGTGCTGCAGTTTTATTTTGCCGAAGAACATGCACTGTATTCAGATGTGACATCCAAGGGCCAAGCCTATGGTTCAGATCAAATCCAAATCGAATTGGCGTTGTGCGCGGCACATTTCCATGATTATTATCCAGCTTTCCACGCACATAGTCTGTAAAAAGACGAAAATCAATTTCATCTGGTTTCAGTGATACGAGCATTTCAGCTTCAGCGCCATAAAACGTTGCGCCACTTTGAGAGGTATCCTGTACCAGGAATTCGCCTTGCAGATCCAACGTGCCATCTTCATCAACACGGTCTGCCAAGCCATCGCCGTCAATATCAACATTACTGAAAAAGATATAGTTATTAAACCGATTATAAAAAGCATTCGCTTTCCATCTGATGATTCCTGCTGTTTTATTAAGAGAAAGATCAATATTATATGATGTCTCTTTGGCCAACGCGCTTTCACCAATCTGAAATGTCGCCGTACCATGATGTGCGCCATTCACATACAATTCTTCTATTGCTGGTGCGCGTTGCCCTCGCGTGGCTGACAAACCCAGACTGTAATCGTCCACAAACTCCCAGAGTGCACCCACTGAACCGCTGAACAGATTAAATGATCGTGATTGATCAATATTGTTTTGAGGATTTCGTGAAGCGTGTTCATAGCGCCCGCCAAACTCCAATCGTAAACGATCCCAACTGCGCTCTTCGACCAAGAATAAGCCCGTTGAGCGTGATTTCGTAACCGGAATAATAGCTTCTTCGCCAAGCGCTGAAAAACTGCGATCCTGGAATTGCACTCCCAGTACCCCTCGCCAATCAAAAAGAGGCGTATGTAAAAGCTCTACACGATTCTCAAGACCCTGGTTCTTAAAACGCGTGGCAACCTCGCCATCGCTTTCGATTTCATTATGCTTATAATCATTATAGCCCATACGAATTTTTATCTTATCGAGGCCAGTGATCGGTTGGTCTAATTCACCCGCCAAATTGTAGCGCACCTGCTTAAGATCTATACTCGCGCCATCAGGACCTGGAATACCATATGTATTCTCCAACCCAGAGATTGATCCACCAAAAAATCCTCTTTCACCGACAAAAGAACCACCAATAGACCCACCTTGCTGGTCAACTGCGCTGTTTCTGACTACATTCTTCTCACTGGTCGGATCAGTAATATCAGCACGTCCGGGAATACTATAATCTTCGGTTTTACGTTTGAACGCACCAAAACTCCAAGACGACTGGCCAAAACTGACATTTGTGTTAAACGAGCCAGCACGTTCTTGCGTTGCAGTATTGCCACGCATTTCAAAATTACCATTGGGAAACTTGAATAATTGATTCGGAATGCGGTTTGTTACAACATTAACAACGCCACCCGTTGCACCACCGCCATAAAGCAGCGTTGCCGGGCCACGCAAGATTTCAATTTGTGATGCATTCAGTGTTTCAGCAGAAACAGCGTGATCAGGACTAAGTGCAGAAACATCAAGCGTACCAACACTATTTTCCAGAACCCGGATGCGCGGCCCATCCAGACCGCGAATAATAGGCCGACCTGCTCCTGGGCCAAATGAACTTGAAGCAACACCCAGTTCATTGGCCAGCGTATCACCCAAACTGACTTCGCGCTTACGACGCAAATTATCTCCCTCTAAAACAGTAACAGGCTGGGCCATTTCGAGTTCATTACGATCCTTAAAAGGCGACGCAGTAACTATGACGCTGGGTAAATTGTCGATTTCAATAGTGTCTTCAGCATGGATTATTGGCACATTAGATAATATTAGAACCAGAAAAAATATGGACTGCTCATAAAATTTACCTGAAATTAAGCTATTCAAATGATCTAATTTATCGCCAACCTTTTTCATGAAGGTCAATGACCAATTAAAGCAAATATAGATTTGAGCTAATCTATTGTATTGAACACCCAACTTCTCCTCTTTTACTTTCTTATTAATATTAAAAGCCATTCTTTTTTATTCTCAGAGGCAAGCAAAAGGACAAGCCTTTTATGCTTTGATTGTTTATTTCAAATTTCTCAACTAATATTATATTAGCATATGTTATGTTACAACATAACATTTATAGTGTGTTTTAATATTTATATTTAGTTAGGATGGCTAAGAAAATTCCAACTTAAAGTGCTTTTGGTGGCAACATCATAATGAATGCTATAAAAAACGATTCAATGAGGTAATTGGGCAAACACTTGAATGCTCAGAATTAACATATATACCTTTTATAGACACAAGAAAATTATGGTCTATAATCAAAAAAGCGTCACGCTCAATTAAATTATTAAGTATTTGGAAGCTTGACAAAATGTCACTCAATATTGATCAGATCATCAAGAAATCACAAGAAGCTTGTGTATTGGCCGGTGTTAAATTAACCACTAAACGCAAAAATGTACTCATTGTTCTGCTTTCATCCATAAGACCCCTCTCTGCTTATGAAATTTTCGAAAGATATAAAGACCAGTTTAATGAATCGTTACCGGTTATGTCTATCTATCGCATGCTGGATTTTCTGATCCGGGAAAAATTTGTACATAAGCTTGAAACAGCAAATCAGTATATTGCTTGCGCTCACATCACTTGCGACCATCAGCATGAAACACCACAGTTCCTAATTTGTGATAACTGCCATGTTGTGAAAGAAGTCGGAATAAAAAGAAATATTATGGCAAAGCTGGAACAAAGTATTCAAAGCACAGGTTTCACGTTGAGTCACCAACAACTGGAATTACATGGCATATGTGAACACTGCCAAAACAAACCTAAATAAACATGCGATAGTTAAACAGCGAAATAGAGCGATTCAGTTACCGAGAGTTAGGTATTTGATGAGAACTATCTAAAGCAAATTCTGCGCTAGAATTCAAAAAATAATTTTCCTTAAATCCTTCAATAATTGAATCGGCCGAGAGCTTTGACACGTAGAATCTTTATAGGCACATGTTTCATCCAGATCTTTTCTTTGAATGCCAATGACTTTATCCAATGCCAATGAACGTCCTACTTTCTGAGGGATGACAACCAAGTCTTTAGGAATCGGCCAACTTATTTTTTTGGCATGTTCGCCACGTTTATTATAAGGCGATACCGTTGTATAAATATGCTTTGCAAATTCATCATCAATAAAAAACTGGCTCGTAAAACTCAAGTTATCAGCAACACGGGCAGAAATATGAATATTTGGTGGACTAGTGGCATACCAGCCCGGGAAGAGCGCTTTAAATGAGACAACGCCATTTTCGTCTGAAATCTGTGTACCCCTTAAAAAAGTAGAACCCTCTTTATTGGTACCATTGCTAACTAAAAGGCTGTTATCAACACCAGAATAACCGCCTTCAGGGCTGGCCATCCAAATATCTACCGGAACATTTGCGTTAGGCACACAAGTTTCACTATCAACTAATGTAAATTTAATAAGCAAATCATGACCTGCCATGCCTTCAGTGATATCTTGCCGCAGCATTGCCTTCTTCAAGTAAAAAGGTCCTTCAACAAAACGCGGGGTAAAGTGACAGTCAATGGGTGCCACGGAGGGATTTTCAGCAAATGATGCACTGACCCAAAATATGGCGTAAAGCGCATTTAAGCAAATTATACTTTTTAGAAAAAATTTTCGCTTCATTCTAATTCATCCGTTCTTTGGTAAAAGACAAGCTAACAACAGGAATAGGCTGATTTCTGAACCTCTATAGCAATATAACATAACAGGGCAACTGGTTATTTTTAAGGAATCGCCGAATAATTCTGCAGTAGATTAATGATGGGGGATTCTGGGGACGCAATACTTAATTACTCTTTGGCTTTGGGCGGTATAAATATCTGAATTCTCGTAGAAAACGGCTCCACCCCCTTTTGCAAATCGTTCGGAATCAGTCAACTGAGGAATACGGAATCATGCGAGCATCAGATTAAGCTTGTGCAAGCACAATTAATTGAAACGTTTATTTTGCTTCAGCATATTCAAGTGAATAGTCCAAAACCAATTTACCTCTTATATTGATATCAGAATAGAGGTAAATATCTTTTTTGAAATCTCTGGCTTGTTTCGGTGGAATATTAATATACTCATCTTGTTCTGCAATAATAATACAATTATTTTTTTCGTTATTTGTACAATCTCTCATCGCTAGCTTTAACTGTACGCCACTTAGAAAATATTTATCTGAGTTATTGATTACACGACCAATAATATCGTAACCACCATTTGAAGACTCTAATGATACGTCTTCAAAAATTAATTCTGATGGCAGAATCTTCTTTTTAGATTGATTCTCTTCATATTCTTGATATTGCCAAATGACCCCCTCCTGCAGCACATATCAAAATAAGAATTCCCGCAAATTTTCTAAACCCTGCCGACACAGCAAGTAGGATCAATAAGACTATGACTGCAAGCCATTTCATAAATTGATCCTTAAGATTATAGTTTCTTTCCGCATAAAAACTCTTCTCGGTTCGTGGGTACACATAACGGGGGCTACCATTGGATTTTCATAGAACCGACCATTCTCAATTGAAAACTTTAATCCTAGCAAACCTACTTTCACCTTGGAATAAAGTAAGAAAGGTCGAGCAACCAGATAATCACTCAACCCTTACCCGCTGCACCCGCATCGGCCAGGTTCCCCTATCCATCGCCTGCCGACCTTCAAACACAATATAACTCTGTCGCCCATAATGTGGCAGTGGGCGTATCAAAGCTTCCAGTGATGCTGCATCCTGCGCAGATATGATGGCTAATGATGCACCATTTGAATGCGCCAATGTCCAGGCTTGTGCGCTGCCTTTTTCACTGACTACTTCCGGTCGTGGTGACAGGTTTTTGGCTTCAAGCCAGGCGTCTATTTCATGTTGCAGGCCAATTACTAATGTGGGCGCTGTGGATAATTGTTTGCTGGCTGAAACTGTTTTTGGTTCACGGCGTTGCAGTCTGCCAGCGAGTGTTTCTGCGATGTGTCGCACTTCACAATTTTCAGACAATAAAATAGTCTTCGTGGTGGGATTAACCATAACTTCGCGCAGGATGGGCGGGGCTTCGCCGGGTGCCAGCTGGCGAAATAAGCGCAAGTCCGGATCTAGTGTGACGGATATTGGCTTACTCTGTACTGCCAGCGTAAAAGTCTGTTGATTTTGTTGCAGATCAAGTTGGTGAATTTCTGTGCCTTCCTCACTTTCGATTGCGACGGGCACGCTGAGCTGATACGTCGGCGAGGATTGTTCCAGCGTAACGCTCAAAGCATAACCAGAATCAGTCTGGGTATTCTCGACCGCAGTAATGATGATTGCCGGCGCACCGGCACGATCCAACCATTGTGTGAAGAAGGGCTGCAGATTCTGCCCTGAAACAATTTCAAACATTTGCTGCAGGTGCTGCCAGGACGTGACTTTAAAGCGTTGGGTCTTCCACAACCCCTGAAGGGATTGGTTAAATACCGCCTCACCCAAATGATCGCGCAGCATGAAGAAGAACATGGCGGATTTGTTATAACCGACAATTTTAGATGCGCCATGCGTGCGTGAAGTAAAGGCTGACAGCGGCGCATCCTGCCCGGGTTCCAATGCTGCAAAATCACGCAGCCAGCCCAGACGCATTTCACGTGCGGCCTCACTCCCTTCTTGTTCTTTATAGGCATAATCGGCCATGAATGTGGTCAAGCCCTCAGACCAATTACCACTGCGATAATCCGGATAAACACCATTCCCCCACCAATTGTGCAGCACTTCATGGCCGAGTGAGGTGTCGCGTATAAACGGCAGTTGCAGCACGTTAATGCCCAGATAGGTCAATGTGGGCATGCCAAAGCCGGTTGGTGTGGGGCTGGATACCACACTGAATTCAGTAAATGGATAACTGCCTATCCAGAGTTCATACAGTTTTAAGTAGCGTTTGACAGCTTCAATATAATCACGCGAGAGGCCACTGAGTTGTGGGTGGAAATAGGTGCGCAATTGAATTGATTCACCTTTAACACCTATAAATACGTCTGTTTCTATCTCATACGGGCCTGCCATTAAGGTTATTCCTTCGGCTGGGAATGGGAACTCAAAATGCGCTTGATAGCCTTGCTCTGATTCACTTTCCTCAAGCAACCGACCCGCCACCAAGCCGCGCTGACCGGACGGCAAGGAAAGTTTAACCTCATAACGCGCCAACCCGCCCACTATGCGCGGATACCAACCTGATCCCGTGGACAGAAAAGTCCCCGCTTCGCCACTCACAGGAATCGGTCTATCCAGCGTTTGTTCATGATCCAACGTTGCATCCAGCGCTGATAATTTTCCTCGCCAATGGATTTCAATCTGGCGTTGCGGAAGCAAATCATATGGAATCTGCCAGGCATGTGATTGATTCGACCAGCGTCGGCTTCTTCCCAGCGGGTGACCATCGATCAACGCTTGAGTGACTTCAAATTGCTGGCCCAACACAATATTAAGTTCTCTGGGTCTTGTGACATTGATAATGCTTTGCCCCTCAATCATTCGGGTTACCGGATCAATATGCACATTGATGTCGTAACTAATCTCACCACCTGGATTGACAGCTGCAGTTGCTGATACGCTGACGGCAGCAATTACAAAGGCAAAGCAAGCTAAAACCAAATGTAGGAAAGTTTTGATGGATGGATATGCTGTCATAAACAAATAAAGTTCTAATTTTTTAATGCCGGAAACTTGGCGATGATGTCAATTTCCCGCTTACCGCGTTTCACCTTCAGCGGTAACCACGTTCCAGGTGCATGGCGTTTCACGATGGCAATGACATCCTCAATGTTCTTAAGTGACACACCGGCCATTTCAAGAATAACATCCGCATCCTGGAGATTCGATTTCTCGGCAATGCTGTCTTTCTCGACCTGAAGAACCAGCGCCCCGCCTCTGGACATTTCGAAGCGAATACCGAGGCGTTGATATTGTGGTTCAAACGGATTGGAGATATGGGGCAAGACACCGAACACTGCATCCGCCACGCCGCTAACCAGTAATTTACAAGATCGGTTGTTGTCCCACGGCAATAACGATGAAACCGCTTTCACACCCAAATCATGTAATTGATGCGGCACGCCGAAACCATGCAGCACATGTCCCGATCCCATCACCCCAACCACTAGCGGTTGTTCTGCATCACCACCATCAGTTAATGCTTTTTTCAACATTTCAGCCATGGCTCTGTCCCATAACTGTTGACCGGCGATAAAACGTCTGAAATCCGGGTCGTCATGACTGATGTCACCCTTCTTCATATCTTTGCGGTCATGTTGCTTATAGATCGGCAGCAGATAATCCAGATACGCCTGGCTTGGTTCTGCTGGTCGCGTAAGCCCTTCGCGTTCCTCCACCGGCACGCCGTTAAAGCCTTTTTCAGCAACCAGACGCCGCAGACGGGTTTCAATGTTTAATGCGACCATTGGAATATTATTCATGCGTGCAAAATGAAACAGCGGCAAATAAAGATTGGCATCGGTATTCCACACCCGGCCCCATTCCACCACGCGCAAAAACTCTTGTTCAGTCAGCTCACCGGCGACCCATCGATCCAACACGCCCTGCACGCGACGCGGAAACATTTCGAAGCCAATCACCATATTGGGACGCTTTGCGTGCAGCGCTGCCAGTGTTTGCAGTTGCCAACGATGATGGTCTGCGTTGACATGGGTTTCACCCAACAGCACAACAGCGTTTTTAGCCGCACGCGCAATCACGTCACGATTGGTCACCTGACCACTACCAGGCGCAACCCAGCTTCCCAGCGGCACACAATTTGTTTGTGTGGGTATTGCGGGTTTGTGGACGGGCTTTATTTGCGCCAGTGCAACATTTCCCATACTCAATGTGACCAGCGCCAATCCAACCATTCCGCTGATTGCACTTTTTAAGTTAAGTCTAAATTTTGTCATTTTGGTTATTCTTTATCGTTGATTATCCCACCCATTTTCTAGCATTCCTGAATAGCCGCATCCACGGCGCATCATCCGGTGCGTTAATGCGCTGCGCCAATGCCGCTGATGCAGCGGGATACCATGAGTGCTGCGCCACACGGAACACCCGTTCCGGATGCGGCATTAATATATTAAAGCGCCCATCCGGTGTGGTCAGCCCGGTTATTCCCTGCGCTGAACCATTTGGATTATACGGATAGTTTTCAGTGGCCTGGCCATGATTATCCACAAAGCGCATGGTTACCAGTGGTTCAATAGCCTCATGCTGAGCGGCCATTTCCGCATACCCTTCACCATGCGCAACGGTAATTGGCATACGGCTTCCGGCCATGCCGTCAAAGAACAAGGATGGGCTTTGCGCTATTTCAACCATCACAAAACGCGCCTCGAATTGTTCTGATTGATTACGCACAAAATGCGGCCAATGTTCTGCACCGGGGATGATTTCATGCAAATTACTCATCATTTGGCAACCATTGCAAACGCCTAACGCAAAAGTATCCTGGCGTTGAAAAAAAGCGGCGAATTCATCTCGCGCACGCGCATTAAACAAAATCGACTTGGCCCAACCTTCACCCGCGCCCAAAACATCCCCGTAGGAAAATCCGCCACAAGCCGCCAAGCCTATAAAATCCGTTAATGAAACACGACCCGCGATGATATCGCTCATATGCACATCAATGGCCGTAAAGCCTGCCCGATCAAACGCAGCGGCCATTTCCACATGCCCATTCACGCCTTGTTCACGCAAAATCGCCATCCTCGGGCGCACACCTGTTTGAATAAAGGGCGCGGAAATATCTTCACTCGCATCAAAACCTAACGCAACGTGCAATCCGGAGTCAGATGTGTCCAGAATACGGTCATACTCCTGCTGTGCACAAGCCGGATTGTCGCGTAACTCTTGCATTAGATAAGTCGTTTCTGACCAAGCGTGATGCAGGTTTATACGCTTTTCACTCAACACTGGTTTGTTGTTACGCATGAAGCGAATTTCATCATTATTGTTAAGATGACCAATGACAAAACTGACATCACGCAACCCGGCTTCAGACAATACTTGCATGACTTCATTACGCTGCGCTGTTTGAATCTGAATCACGACACCCAGTTCTTCATTAAACAAGACAGCAAAAAGTCGTTCGAGAAATCTGCCATCCAATTTTTCCGGTCGTAATTCTGAGCCATCCACATCGCTCGCCAATGCATCAAAACAAAGTTGATCCAGATTAATCGTCACGCCAACATGGCCTGCAAAGGCCATCTCACAGAGGCTTACAAATAAACCGCCGTCAGAACGATCATGATAAGCCAGCAACCTGTTTTCCATATTTAACTGTTGTATGGCAATAAATAATGCTTTGAGTTTCCCGGCGCCTTGCTCACCGTCTATGTCCGGTTCCACGTTGCCAATTTGCTTATACACTTGCGCCAATGCAGAACCCCCCATGCGGTTTTGCCCTTGCCCAAGGTCGATCAGAATTAATTCAGTTTCTTCACAATCCGTGCGTAATTGCGGCGTCAATGTGCGGCGCACATCGGTGACACTTGAAAATGCTGAAATAATCAGCGACAACGGTGCTGTTACTTCTTTGCGCATTGTTGTATTGGTGCGTTGATCGGTTTCCTCCCACGCGGTTTTCATCGACATGGAATCTTTTCCGACTGGAATACTGATGCCCAATTGCGGACACAATTCCATCCCAATCGCATACACGGCATCGAATAAACTGGCGTCCTCTCCCGCGTGACCGGCTGCGGCCATCCAATTGGCCGAGAGTTTAATATCACCCAATTGTTGAATTGAAGCGGCCGCAATATTGGTAATCGCCTCACCCACGGCCATGCGTGCAGCAGCAGCGGGATTAATCAATGCCAACGGTGTACGTTCACCAATGGCAAATGCTTCGCCGAGATACGTTTGATAGCCCATCATGGTTACCGCCACATCCGCCACCGGAATTTGCCACGGCCCCACCATTTGATCACGCGCCGTCATACCGCCGACACTGCGGTCACCGATGGTGATGAGAAAAGTCTTATCTGCCACGCTCGGCAAACGCAACACACGATAAGCTGCTTCGGTCAGATTTAGGCCTTCGGTATTAAACGTCGGCAGTGTTTTGTTGATATGCGACACATCACGTGTCATTTTAGGCGGCTTGCCAAGTAGGACGGACAGCGCCATATCAACAGGCGGCGTAGTGGATTGTGTATCCCCAACCACCAATTGTTGTTCCGCAGTTGCTTCGCCCACCACAGAGAATGGACAGCGTTCACGCGCACAAATACTTTGAAAAATCGCCAGTGATTCCGGCTTAATGGCTAATACATAACGTTCTTGCGCTTCATTACTCCAGATCTGCATGGGCGACATGCTGGATTCTTCGGATGGAATATCACGCAAATTAAAACGACCGCCACGCGCTGAATCATGCACGAGTTCAGGGAATGCATTCGATAAACCTCCTGCGCCCACATCATGAATAAACAAAATGGGATTGCCTGCGCCCGTTCTTTCCATCTGCCAGCAACGATCAATTACTTCCTGCGCACGTCGCTCCATTTCAGGGTTACCGCGTTGTACCGAATCAAAATCCAGCGATTCCATATTGGCGCCGGTGTCCATGCTGGATGCCGCACCCCCGCCCAAACCAATCAACATGCCGGGGCCACCCAATTGAATCAACAATGAACCCGGTGGAAACTTTTCCTTATTGACATGTTTGGCTGAAATTTGGCCCATACCACCAGCCAGCATAATCGGCTTGTGATACCCACGCATCTCACCGGCAACGCGCTCTTCATATGTGCGAAAATATCCACACAAGTTAGGTCGACCAAATTCATTATTGAACAAAGCCCCGCCAATCGGTCCTTCCAGCATTATTTGCAAGGCAGATACAATACGGGCGGGCTTTCCATAAGCATGCTTGCCATCAGCATTCACTGACACATCATATTCCCAGGGCCGAATATTGTCTGGGATATTTAAATTAGACACTGAAAAGCCCGCCAGTCCAGCCTTTGGCTTGGCGCCACGTCCGGTTGCTCCTTCATCGCGTATCTCACCACCAACCCCGGTTGCCGCGCCAGGAAAAGGTGAAATAGCCGTTGGATGATTGTGCGTCTCCACTTTCATCAACAGATGAGTTTGTTCCTGCGCATAGCCGTAAGTATTGTCGTCACCCGGATAGAAACGCGTAATCTCCGCCCCTTCAATAACGCTGGAATTATCGGAATAGGCCACAATGGTGCCTTGCGGGTGGGTTTGATGCGTATTTCGTATCATGGAGAACAGTGATTGATCCTGTGGTTGACCATCAATCACCCAATCGGCATTAAAGATTTTATGCCTACAATGTTCGGAATTCGCTTGCGCGAACATCATAAGTTCCACATCCGTGGGATTGCGTGCGGCTTGTTTAAAATTGTGCAAGAGATATTCTATTTCATCATCGGACAATGCCAAACCCATTGCTTGATTGGCTTCTTGCAAAGCGATTATCCCCCCATGCATCACATCAACCGTGTTGAGTGGCAATGGTGGGAAATGCTGAAATAATTTCTCGGCGTCTTCAAAGGACTCAAATACGGCCTCAGTCATACGGTCATGTATCAGGCCCAACAGATGGGCTTTCTGCACATCTGAAAATGAGCAATCCATCGGTATATGAAACGCAACACCGCGCTCAATCCGCTCAACAGCTTCCAACCCGCAATGATGCGCAATATCGGTGGCCTTACTTGACCAAGGAGAAATGGTGCCTGGACGTGGCAACACCAGAAAAAACGCGCCTTGCGGCTGAATAGCTTCCTGCGCTGGGCCATATTGCAATAATCGTTTCAACATAGCCAGCTCGTTATCCGGCAAAGTCTGCGAAGACTCGGCTAACGCACAGAAATGCCAATATTCAGCATAAATATGAGAAACTTGCGGAAGTTGCAAATTAATTTGTTGGATTAATTTCTCCAGCCGGAATGGAGAAAGTGCACGGCCACCACGCAATCGAAGCATTATGGGAAAAATAGCAGTATTTAAAGGTTGCAATTTTACACGAGAAGATAAGCTTCCCGCAGCACAACTAATGAAACCATAAACATAAAAACCATGAATAATGCTGATCCGATTTTCTTAACCACACAAATACGAGAAATCGAGCGACTGGCTGTGGCACAGCCCAATGCGCCGTGCTTAATGGAAAAAGCCGGCCTTGCTGCGGCGCAAATTGCGCGTGATAAGCTGCTAGAACATGAGCAAAGCATGGTATTGATACTGGCCGGGCCGGGCAATAATGGTGGCGATGCATTTGTTGTTGCACGCTATTTAAAACAGTGGGGACACACCGTCACACTGTTTTTTTCTGGCGATCAAGAACGCCTGCCTGAGGATGCCAGAAATGCCCTGCAACAATGGCTGGCTTTGGACGGCAATATACACAATGAGTTCCCCGACAAACAAAACTGGGATCTTATTATTGACGGGTTATTCGGCATTGGATTGGATCCAAAACGCCCGCTGCAAGGGCAATATCTGGACTGGGTGCAATCTGTCAACCAAATGAATTCTCCGGTACTTGCATTGGACATTCCCTCTGGGCTGGGAAGTGATGATGGCTGCATTTATGGTGCGGTCATCAATGCCACCATCACGGCGACATTCATTGGAATAAAACCCGGCCTGCTGACCCATTATGGCCCGGAATACTGCGGTGATGTCATCGTATGCCATCTTGATCTTGATACATGCCATTTTCAGCCTGCCCATGCTTGGGCACTCAATAAGAAACTTGCCCAAATCCTATTACCGCCGCCCCGCCCGGCCAATAGTCATAAAGGCACGTTTGGCAGTATTGGTATTTTGGGTGGTTCCGCCGGTATGGTGGGCGCGGCGTTACTAGCTGGCAGAGCGGCATTAAATCTTGGCGCAGGCCGGGTTTATCTGGGTTTAATCGCACGCAATGCGCCTACCGTCGATATCACCCAGCCTGAATTAATGCTGCGATCACCGCATGAATTATTTAAACTAAAGCAAATTAATTGTCTGGTTACCGGCCCCGGCTTAGGTGTGGATTCAGATGCTTATTCCTGGTTGAATTCTGCACTCACCACTCAACATACTTTAGTCTTGGATGCAGATGCTTTAAACCATATAGCCGTGCAACCGCAGTTGGCAGATAAACTGCGCCAGCGTACTGAACCCGCTATTTTAACACCACACCCCGCTGAAGCAGCGCGCCTTCTAAACATTGATGTCGCCGCCGTACAAAATAATCGTCTGAGTGTTGCAAAACGAATCGCAGAAGACTTTAATTGCCATGTCGTACTTAAAGGTGCTGGTAGTATTTGCGCTGCTCCCGATAGCGTTCACTATATCAACACCAGCGGCAACCCCGGTTTAAGCAGCGCAGGCACCGGCGATGTATTATCCGGCATGATCGGCGCGCTCATCTCTCAGGGATTAAGCCCACAACATGCGCTGTTATTGGCGGTGCATCTTCATGGCGCAGCAGCCGATGAATTACGCCAAAAGCATCATGGGCCATTGGGCATGACCGCTTCAGAGATTATTCCTGCAGCACGTGGCTTATTGAACCAATGGATTTATAATAGTTAATTATCACATTACACATAAGTAAAAAGGTTTTTTGATGTTTAGAAAGAATATTTTCACTACAACACTGGGCATAACTGGCTGCTTGCTGACCTTAGCCATCGCGTCTCAAACCACCCACGCAGGCCAATCATCAAGTCATTACAAGCAATGCTTTGAACAAACAATGGCAGGAAAAACAGGCAATATCGCACAACGTGAAGCCAAAGCTGCTTGCCACGAACAATTTCCGCACACCGCACCGCAAGGCAGTGAGCTCCCAAATGATGTGATTCAGAAACTCAAAATTGACGCAGGTTTTGGCTGGGGCATCTTTAGTGGCAGCATCTACAACGGCAATAGTGATTACTTCATCACCCAGTTGACCGTTAGCATGACACCCATTCATGATGATCATCACATGGAAATGCACGCCAACATGTCGCATGAAACGAAAGAACATCAAATTGATTTGAATCTGGCGCCATTAAGCAAAGGCGCAATATCAATGGCGTTGACCGGTGAAGACACACATGTACATGACTTTGTGTGGGAAGTTATCCAGGTAATCGGCTATAAGACTAACTAACAAGGTAATGTACCAATCGCTAAAAAATATTAGAAGCATCCTCATTTATGCCGCTGTGATCTTATTGGTTTCATTGGTGTATTTCATTTACGCTTACTCAGTTTATCCCGCTGTTGAAGAGCGGGAAACCTTTCTGAGCGAAATTGGCGAAGGTTTTGGAAAAGTCGGGCTGGCTTTAATCTCATTTATTTATTTCCGCACCTTCCTGAAGCTGATTCTGGGGCAGGGAAAACTGGCACAACGTTTACTGCCCGACTACACCTCGCCAATCAACTCATCCGCGCTAAACCGCCTGCTGACCTGGATGAACCGCACGCATATCTATGTCGGCATCGCCGCAGTCGCCATAATTCTGCTGCATATCGCCATGATGGGATTCTCCAAACACAGCCATATTCTTTTCTTCCCTGCTTTACTGGCTTTGGTCGTCTGGCAAGGATTATTCGGCTTGTTCCTCACTTGGCGCTACACGCCTGACGAACTTAAGAAATTCTCTCGTGTGGTGCATGCACAGTTTGTAACAGGCATTGCGATTGGGGTTTTTGCTTTTTTTGGGCATATATTGATTGATGATTAAGATATGCTGGAGATCGCTAGCACCCCGCCTCTAACTTATTATTGCTACTCTGGAGCCATCATGTTGAAGTCTATCAGTAGAACCTTACTCACAGGTCTTATTACCATATTACCCATTGTACTCACTATCTATCTATTGTACTGGTTGGCAATATCTTCAGAGAATGTAATGCGCAATGCGTTACATCTAATCTTGCCAGATTTAGTCTATTTTCCTGGGCTTGGAATGATTGTGGGGTTAGTTGTCGTATTTTTTGTCGGCGTGATGATGAATGCCATAATCGTACGCCAGCTATTTTTATTTAGCGAACAACTACTATATCGGTTGCCCCTCATTAAGACAATTTATCGCGCCATGCGTGATCTGTTTGATTTTTTTACACCAAAAGAAAATAAGTTTGGCCGGGTGGTTACCGTGCACGTTAATGGCATGGAGTTGATTGGCTTTGTGACTCAGGAAGATACGACAAAACTACCGGCATCTTTTAAGAGCGAGGAAGGCGTGTTGGTCTATATACCAATGAGTTATATGATTGGTGGATTTACTGTGTTGATTCCACGCAAAGATATACATCACTGTTCAATGAGTATGGACGAAGCAATGCAATTTGTATTAACCGCCGGAATCACGGGAAAAAAGTAAAATAAGTAGTCGTTCAGAAGTTACTTAACACTCTTAATGTAACAAGTTTCGTCATTCCCGCGTGCTTCTGGCGGGAATCCAGACT
Organism: Nitrosomonas sp.; assembly: GCA_021774075.1. GTDB lineage: Bacteria > Pseudomonadota > Gammaproteobacteria > Burkholderiales > Nitrosomonadaceae > Nitrosomonas. The sequence continues at coordinate 23,528 of JAJFJK010000062.1, forward strand.
GGCAATGGATTCCCGCTAAGAACATGCGGGAATGACGGATTAAGTGAGTTGCTTATGT
>JAJFJK010000063.1 GCA_021774075.1 Nitrosomonas sp.
TTTTATTGCCCCCTAAAATATTCATTAGCGAGCCAAATAGATATACTCTATGTGTCGACTACAGTTATATTGAAACTCCCTCCTTTATGCACAAAAACCTTGTCAAGTACTTTCTTGTTTTTTTTCGCTGAATAGTTACAAAAGAACAAAACTGAGAAACGGGGGGATTAAATCAGAGAAAACGGAATAACGCGTATAGATTGTTTGATGACAATCTGGTTATCAAATAGCGTCAAGCGGAGAACCTCTATGATTGCACTCCCCGGCAATCAGAAAATAATGTTTTTATGGCAGGTCTTCTGGCTCACGTATCGTCGCTAAGTACCAACCTTCCCAAAATCTGTTTGACAGACTTCAGTGGTTATTCAGTATCACTGCGGCACTTAACTCCACGCATACAGTTGCGGGGACAGCTTCGTTTAAACGAATTCCCTATTATCTCGGCAAGAGACCATAGAAACTGCGGCTATTATACGTTTATTTAGGACAAGAATGTGAAGACGGCCAAACCCGATTTTTAATCGAAGGGTGCTTCTAAAAATTTAGAGTTCGCCCAAATGCAAGGCGCAGAAAAATTTTGCAGCGCAGCATATGTTTGATATGACAGCAATAAATTTTTTCTTTAACACAGCAGTTGGGATGAAATCTGGGTTTTAAGAAGTGCTCCTAAACTATTACGTTAAAATAAGGGGCTTAGTGAAAAACCAAGGAATATAAAGATGATAAGCTGTAAGCCATGACACTGTATGCTTTTATCGCCGTCGGCTTAGGTGCCGCTATCGGCGCATGGCTGCGCTGGGGGCTGGGGTTATGGCTGAATTCCAGTTTACCTGAATTACCGTTGGGCACGCTGTCTGCCAATCTGATCGGTGGATTTATAATTGGCTACACCGTGGCTTTCTTTATGCAGCACCCTGGTTTGTCTCCTGAATGGCGGTTGTTAATCATTACTGGGTTTCTGGGTGGATTAACAACTTTTTCCACCTTCTCAATCGAAACCGTTACGCTGCTGGCACGCGGGCAATATCTTTGGGGCGCAACCATTATTTCCACTCACCTTGGTGGCTCCTTGATCATGACTGTTTTAGGTTTGCAAACATTTAAATGGCTGCACCAGTAAACAAGATGGAGGCAATATGTCCAGTGTTTGTCTGAAATTTTATCTCACAGAAAAGCAGCGTCACAATGGCAAGCTTCTGTATGAATGGTTACTGGAAGAGGCGAAAAAAATGGGTGTTGAAGGCGGCTCGGTATTTCGCTCCATTGCCGGCTATGGCCGACACGGTCAGATGCATGACGAATCATTCTTTGAGTTAGCCGGTGAATTACCCATTCAGGTAGAGTTTGTACTGGAAGCGCAACAGGCTGACAAATTTGTAGCAATGTTGCAGAGTCACCAACTGAATTTGTTTTATATGCGTTATTCAGTAACGTCTGGTTATTTATGAGAAAGCTGTTAAACCTTGTCTTTTGGTATACAGCGCATAGGTTGCCTCGTATACTTGTTAACTATGTATAGCAACAGAGGATATTATGCTTGCAATCAGACTACCTGAAGAAATAGAAAATCGTCTGGCCGAGCTGGCTGCTAAAACCGGGCGCACCAAAACATATTTTGCCCGTGAAGCCATTCTTGAACAGATTGATGAAATGGAAGCAAAATACTTGGCCATTGATCGCATGGAGAAAGCGGGAAAACGCTGGACGTTGAATGAACTGGAAAAAGGCATTGATTTGTAAAGTTGAGTTTAATAACTGATACTTTTGGTACTTCTTAGACCTTGAATACTGAACGAACCCTTTTTAACTGATAAGAAAGGCAAGAAATATGTTGGCGGTAAAACAGGAAGTATTAAAAACTATCAATCAATTGCCTGATGATACAGATATGGATGAAATCATGTATCAGCTTTATGTGCTGAACAAAATCAGAAAAGGACAAAAAGCCGTAGATCAGAGTAAAACCCTGACAAGTGAGAAACTCAAACGGGAAATTGATGAGTGGTAATCTTGTCGGAGCCAGCAAGAGCTGACTTGCGTTCTATCCATGATTTTATTGCACATGACTCACAACATCTTTGTTCTTGCTGTGGTACATCAAAGAAGAGATTTAAAGATGGGGATTTACTTTTTATGCTGTTTAGCAGCAGGGTATTATTTGCACTCTGACAGGGGCAGGCTAATGGGTAACCCCATTGGTTTTTTAATTTGCAGGTAATAAATGAATGAAGGAAAACCAGATGCGCTTACGGATGTTAAGGGGCAACAAACTGTTAGCATCATGTGATTTAGGAGATTGCAGGAAATAATATGACAATTTGCATTGCGGTTAATCAAGGTGACTACGTCTTTATGGCTGCGGATACTAGGGTTACTTTTGGAAGGCCTAAGGTCTATCATGAAGATGGTCATATTAAGTTATACGACACCGGGATCGGATTGATTACAGGTAGTGGATGGGGTCAGTTACTTGATGAGGTAAAAGACAGTGTCATTGATGAGGATATCCACCATACAGATCAAATTTCAAATATAGTCCAGAATGAGATAAATAAAGCTAGAGATGAAAATTGGCACGAATTCACAAACGATGAAATAGATCAATATATTGCATTAACAGGTTGGTTTTACTCTTATATCACCACAATAAACAATCAGCCAAAGGCAAGAATTGCTTTTATTCATGGGAGCGAATTTGAAGATCGTGAGCCTGGCATGATGAAATCGTTACCAGACGGTGCTGGTTGTATTTGGGTTGATGGAAGTATAGATAGCTCTTTGGTAGATTATTATTTGAATATACTCAATACTTATGTATCTTCGCATGTTTCTGGAGTTTCACTCCCAGACTCAGGGAAAGCCTTGCTTACCATTACACACATGCTTATATCGAAAATAGCTGATGCTTGCGAAGGAGTTTCAAAGGAGTTTTATTGTGGTTTTCATGGACCTGCTGTTAAGTATATGGACGGCCCTCTATCTGCTGAATGGAAAGATGTTGGATAGATGAAGTTGTATATATTGCCGGGATTGTTCCACTCATTTACTGATTAAACACAGGTTTGGTTTTCATTGCAACGACCAAGTAAGGGTTTCACGTCGGATATTGCACCAGTTACTGGAATTTATAAACGCCGGACTTTTGGGTTGAGCGTGCCAACCACTTGCCGGTATCGACTAAAATGCAGCTCCTTTGCGCCCTTTTTTATAGTCGTAGTCTTTATCACAAGGGAAGCACCCAAATAATTCAACAAGTCCTTGTTGTTTACGGCGTTGAACAAATTCCAAAAGCGCAAGATTCACTGTGTCTTTTTCGGAACTTAAGCCGCTTACATTCATCGCTTCTTCCAGTAAATCAGTATCACTAGTCGCCATGTAACACACCTCTTTTCACACATTGATCTACACATGTTAGCATGGTGTTTTCGTTTTTTCATACCTGTGCAATGCATGTAGGGCACATCAGCAATAAGAAGCCAGAAATAATCAAATGAAAGCAAAGAAAGACCAACATACCCCCATGATGCAGCAATACTTGCGTCTCAAAGCCCAGCACCCTGATATGTTGATGTTTTATCGTATGGGCGATTTCTATGAGTTGTTTTTTGATGATGCTGAAAAAGCGGCGAAACTGCTGGGTATTACTTTAACGCGGCGCGGTTCTACTGCCGGTGAGCCCATCAAAATGGCGGGTGTGCCTTATCATGCGGCTGAGCAATATTTGGCAAAACTGGTCAAATTGGGTGAATCAATCGTTATCTGCGAACAGATTGGTGACCCGGCTACCAGCAAAGGGCCTGTTGAACGGGCCGTAACACGTATTATCACACCCGGCACATTGACTGATGCCGCATTGCTGGAAGACAAGCGTGATTGCATTTTGCTGGCTTTATTTATCCAGGAATCTACGCTGGGGTTAGCTTGGCTCAATCTGGCGGCGGGTCAATTGCGTGTCATGGAGACAACGAAAGAAAATCTGGTCAGTGAATTGGAACGTCTACAACCGGCGGAAATTCTTTTGCCGGAATCACTGACGATTGAAAGCCTTGCTGATTATCAGATACTCAAGCGTTTACCCGTATGGCAATTTGAACTGGATAGCGCAACCAGTAATCTCACGCGGCAATTTGCAACACATGATTTGTCCGGTTTTGGCTGCGCTGATTTGTCAGCCGCATTATGTGCTGCCGGTGCATTACTGGAATATACCCGTCTGACACAAGGCACAGCGGCCATCCATATCACGTCATTGCAAGCTGAACGCGACAATATTTATGTGCGTATGGACGCTGCCACGCGCCGTAATCTGGAAATTTCTGAAACCATACGCGGTGAACGATCACCCACATTACTGTCGTTATTGGATACCTGCGCGACCAATATGGGCAGCCGCTTACTGCAATATTGGTTACATCATCCGTTACGCAATCATCATGAAATACAGCAGCGGCTGGATAGTGTCGCCACGCTAATTGAAGGAAACACTTATTCTTCGTTGCATGGCTGTCTTAGGCCTATCGTTGATATCGAAAGAATTACCGCGCGTATTGCGCTGAAGACCGCTCGCCCACGTGATTTATCCGGCTTACGCGATAGCTTAAAACAATTACCTGAAATCATTGACGCCGTGGCTAATTGTGCCAGCGAGAAAATTAACCAATTGACGCAAACGATGCAAGCTGAGCCCACATTGGTGGATTTGTTGCAAAAAGCCTTGCTGGAAGAACCCAGTGTGGTGCTGCGTGAGGGCAATGTGATTGCAGATGGCTATGATGCCGAGCTGGATGAATGCCGTGCGCTGCAAAATAATTGTGGCGAGTTTTTGTTACAACTGGAAATACGCGAAAAAGAACGTACCGGCATTCCGACGCTTAAGGTGGAATATAACCGGGTGCATGGTTTTTACATTGAGATAACGCATGCACACAGCGATAAAATTCCTGAAAATTATCGCCGCAGACAAACACTCAAAAGTGCGGAGCGATATATCACCCCAGAGCTTAAAACATTTGAAGATAAGGCTTTGGCCGCAAAAGACCGCGCATTGGCACGCGAAAAATATTTATACGATGCGTTATTAAATATACTGCAAGAACATATACACGCATTACAAAATATTGCCGCCAGCGTGGCTGAAATGGATGTGTTATCCACCTTTGCAGAAAGAGCGCGTTCACTGAACTATAGCGTACCGGTTTTATCCACTGCGTCGATGATTAAAATTGATACCGGTCGACACCCTGTGGTTGAAGATCAGGTGGAAAACTTTATCGCCAACGATGTACAGCTCGGTAGTGGCAATGCTGACAATCGTCAAATGCTGATTATCACCGGCCCTAATATGGGCGGAAAATCCACTTATATGCGACAAGTCGCACTCATTGCGTTACTCGCGCATTGCGGGAGTTTCGTACCTGCACAAAATGTGCATATCGGTGCGATTGATCAGATCTTTACACGTATTGGTGCTGCGGATGACCTTGCTGGCGGGCGCTCAACTTTTATGGTGGAAATGACCGAAACAGCCAATATCTTGCACAACGCAACCGCACAAAGCCTGGTGCTTATGGACGAAGTTGGGCGAGGCACATCCACCTTTGATGGCCTGGCACTGGCTTTTGCAATTGCGCGACATTTGGCCATAAAAAACCAAAGCTATACGCTGTTTGCTACACATTATTTTGAGTTAACAAAACTTGCCGAAGAATTTCCGCAAATTCACAATGTGCACCTGGATGCAGTGGAATACAAAAATCGCATAGTCTTTTTGCATAAGGTCGCCGAAGGGCCAGCCAGCCAAAGCTACGGTTTACAGGTTGCCGCACTGGCCGGTGTGCCTGAAGCTGTAATCAAAGTAGCCAGGAAACATTTGATAAAACTGGAACAAGACAGCATTGAGAAGAAAACACAACTGGATTTGTTTTCTTCTGTTCCAGAAATTGAAGAAGACGAGCCACAAGAACATCCGGCACTAACACTACTGGAAAGTATCTCCCCCGACGAGCTCAGTCCGAGGCAAGCACTTGAACAGCTTTATTTACTGAAAAAGACTGCTGATGAAGATAATAGTTAACAACAAATTAATCAGCAGCGTTTTAGTGGGTTGTGAACCTGCGAAGTTGCAAAAGAAACGCTAATGCTCGTGCCCGCGCGGGCCATGCACATGTTCATGAGATATTTCTTCTTGTGTGGCCGGGCGAATTTCGGTGACTTTACAGGAGAATTTCAATAACATACCTGCCAAGGGGTGGTTGCCATCTACGACTACTTTATCTTCAGCTACATCTGTTACCGTATAGATCATGATATCGTCAGCATCGTCTGAACCTTCGGCACTACCTTCAAACTGCATGCCAATCGCCACATTCTCTGGAAAAGAACTGCGCGGTTCAACACGAATTAATTCGCTATCATACTCACCAAAAGTATTTTCAGGCTCCATACTCAGTGAACAGGTATGGCCCACTTCCATGTTATGGAGCGCTTCTTCCACCATCGGAAAAATGCCACCATAGCCACCATGCAAGTAACTGATGGGAGTGTCTGTTTTTTCTACAATGTTATCTGATGAGTCTAACAACTCATAATTAAGCGATACTACGGTATCTTTCTCTATACGCATATTTATTTAGTCCTGGTTTGATTAAAGGACACCTATAAAAATCCAGATTTCATCCCAACTACTGTGTTGCGGGAAAAATTTCTTGCTGTCATATCAACCATACATGCGCTGCAAAATTTTTCCCGCGTCTTCCATTTGGGCGAACTATGAATTTTTAGAAGTGCCCTAAAAATTATTTATAATAGCCATTGTCGGCAATGATCTTATATTATCACATTTAATCAGCCTGTTACGAAGAAATTTCATGATCCTAAAACAGCCACTGCGATGGTAACCAAACCGAGTATTAGATTTAATCCTAACAAAACACGTATTTGTACCAAGGATATGCCTGCTAACTCCCATTCTTCCGAGGCAACATAACGCTTGAGTTTTCGAAAAGCAGTGAAAAAAACAAACATGAAAATTAATGTCATCATGACGCCAATTGCATACATTAAGTACACATGAAACGGTAAGTTACCAAATCCCCCCATTTCTGAAACCATATGCAAACCGCTGCCGAGTATGATTGTTACCGAAAACCATACCCATGGAAAGAAACGGCTGAAGGTTAACTGCCAGAATTTTAATTGTTCTGGAAATTCGAGTGATTGTATGACAACCGGACGAAGCACCATATAGGCAAAAAACATGCCGCCTACCCATATCACCATGCCTATTATATGCAGGATTTTCAAGCTCTCCATTTTGATTCCTCTTTATCTTTAGAATAGTCAATTCAGACTTATCATCAATCTGTCCAGCAAAAGCCGCAGTTGGAATCAGCATTTTTTAACTAATTCTTTTACGGGAGCAAAGCTTTGTCGATGTATGGGCGTTATACCATACATTTTTAACGCTGCAATATGCTTTTTTGTAGGATAACCTTTGTGTTGATCAAACCCATATAGTGGATAACGCTGATGCAATTTTTGCATCTCTGCATCACGTGCGGTTTTGGCTAGAATGGATGCAGCAGAGATTTGTGGTATGAGACTGTCCCCCTTGATTACAGTGCGTACCGGACATCCCAGTTGTGGGCTTTGGTTACCATCGACCAGTACGATATCAGGGACAAAAGGCAGGTTTATTACCGCTCGTTTCATAGCAAGCAAACTCGCTTGTAATATATTTAATTGATCAATTTCCATAACAGAAGCAGAAGCGATTGCCCATGCTTTAGCCTGTTGCTTAATGGTGATTGTAAGTTGATCGCGCTTCTTCTCACTCAGTTTCTTTGAATCAGTCAGGCCATGTATAGTACAAGTATTCGCATGATCAAACACGACACATGCCGCATAAACCGGGCCGGCTAATGGTCCTCTGCCCGCCTCATCAACGCCACAAATCAGGCTGTTATCATCGCTAAAAGTCGCGCCTTCTTCCCATTGCATTGCCATTGCATCGTTTATGACTATACGCTTCTTGCTGTGCACATTAATTTTGCTTCCGTAACCAGTTGATCATTCACTTCCGCACGCGCTGAATATTTCCATAATCCTTTCTTTTCCCGATCTATGGAAACTTTTAGAATCAACTGATCACCTGCCATAACGGGGCGCTTAAAACGCACACCATCTATGCCAACAAAATAATAAACGGAGTCATCTTTATTAGCAGAATTTTCCGTTCTAAGCGTCAAAACAGCCGCCGCCTGAGCTAATGCTTCAACAATTAGAACACCTGGCATAACGGGGTGATGAGGGAAATGCCCACCAAAAAATGGCTCATTTATGGATACATTTTTTAATGCAACGATATCTTTACCCGCCTCATAAGAAATCACACGATCCACTAATAAAAATGGATAACGATGTGGCAGATATTTTAAGATCTCATGGATATCCATAGCGCTCATTTTATTCCCCTTCCAGTCAAATATTTCGTAATTATTTTGTTATTTTTTAATCTAACAAGCACTATTTTTTTTCTAATGCTTGGATAACTTGTTCGGTGATATCAATACGCAGACTTCGATAAACCGAATCTTGTTTTTGCAGTATTAAATCATATTGTTCCGTTTCGGCCACATTTCTGATGGCTCTATTGGCTCGTTCCAGAATTACACCATATTCCTCGTTCTGGCGCACACTCAAATCTTCGCGCATTTGTCTATTTGCACGTTGATATTCACGACTGAGATTGGCAAGTTCCCGCTCTAAATCACCTCGCTTTGTATCATCCATGGTAATACTGTCATCTTCCAACTTCTCCTGCAATACTTTTGCTTGTTGCGTCATGAGCTGGATTTCTTCTTCACGCGGTAAAAATTCTTGCTCTATTTTATTCTTTGCTTTCACAGCTGGGATAGATTCCCGTAGAATTTTTTCTGTATCGACAATGCCAATTTTAAGCTCACCAGCATATGCACTGAAGAAAAAACTCGTAATGGGCAAGGCCACAATGCAAGATGCAATGATTAGACTGGGCCACCATTGTCGTTTTTGTTTCAATATTTTCTCCTGATTTTCCAACTCGATTTAGAAGCGTTGTCCAAATTGGAACTGGAATACTTGCAAATTGTCTCCAGGCTTGTCATTCAGAGGCCTGGCAAGACTGACCTTTAGCGGCCCCATAGGCGAAATCCACGTAACCGCTATACCTGCAGAATAGCGCAAATCATCCAAATTTATACTGCTGGCAAATACTGTACCACCATCCAGAAATGCGCTTAGACGAAGCGATCGGTCTTCGCGCATAAACGGCATCGGGAACAATACTTCTAAGTTACCCACAATACGCTTACTGCCGCCTAAAGCAAGGCCTCGACCAGTGAATACTGGGTCACCGTTTTCATCGAATACCAGATCACCATTTATATCGCGTTGTTGTATGGGTTCGCGAGGACCCAGAGAGTTCAGATCATAGCCACGTACTGAATTGTTACCACCCGCAAAAAAGTTTTTAAAGAAAGGCAGTGGTTTACCCGCATAACCATCGCCGACGCCAAATTCAGTATTGAGAAGAAGTGTAAATATCTCTGTTAACGGGTAAAACCATTTCTGGTTATAACTTAATTTAAAGTAATTCAAGTCCCCCCCGGGCACACTAACTTCACCAAATAACCGATGGGTTGTACCAGAAGTTGTATAAATAGCACTGTCACGCCGGTCACGTGCCCAACTTACCGTAACTGGAAAGTTATTGGTCGTTTGTCCAAATTCGTTTACAAAGTTTATGTTACGTTGCGGACTGTCCGCAAAAATTTTAATATCTGTTTGCTCGGCACCCAAACCAAATGAAACGATATCATTTTCGGCAATTGGAATACCCAAACGTACGGTCGTACCCGTAGTTTTTGTTCTAAATGCGCCAACGCGCCGTAACCGGCTTGTATTCAGATTTCTTTGAAATACATCAACACCAAGACTGACACCATCAACTGTAAAGTAAGGATTGGTAAATGATACTGCCGCTGTCCTGTTAATACGCCCTGTATTCACCTGTAGACTAAAGAAATTCCCAGTACCAAAAATATTATTCTGAGAAACAGAACCATTTAAGATTAAGCCTTCGCGATCAGAAAAACCAGCGCCAAACATAATGGCGCCTGTTGGTCTCTCAACCACGTTGATATTAATATCAACCTGGTCGGGCGCATCTGAAACAGCAGGTGTTTCTATATTAACTTCTGTAAAAAAGAACAGCCTGTCAACGCGTTGTCTGGAACGATTAATATTGGTTGTGGAATGCCATGCGCCTTCCATCTGACGAAACTCCCGGCGTATGACTTCATCACGTGTGCGGTCATTCCCGGTTATATTAATACGACGTACATAGACACGGCGACCTGGATCAACAAAGAAAGTGAAACCGGCTTGCTGCGCATCTTCATCCAATTCTGGTGATGCATTCACGTTTGCAAATGCATAACCATCATCACCCAAACGATCCGTTATCAGTTTTACTGACTCAGTCAGTTTCTCACGTGCAAATACGGCACCGGGTTCCAGCAATATCAGTTCACGCAGTTCTTCCTCAGGCACCAGCATTTCACCTGCTAAATTAACATCAGAAACAGTATATTGCGCACCCTCATTAATATTTACCGTAATGTAAATATCCTGCATATTGGGTGTTATGGATACTTGCGTCGATTCTATATTGAATTCTAAATAGCCATTATCCAGATAATGGGAACGTAAATTTTCCAGATCAGCGGATAATTTTTGTTTTGAATATTGATCATTCTTGGTGAACCAGGTTAACAAACCGGGTGTTGTCAGTGAAAATAAGCGTCTCAGATCATCGTCCTTAAACGCGTTAGTACCAACAAAGTTTATTTTTTTAATGCGTGCAGTTCGACCTTCATTAATATCAAAATTAATACCGACACGATTACGTTCCAGCGGTGTTGCGGTTGTGGTGATTTTGACGGAATATTTGCCACGGCTGATATATTGCCGCTTTAATTCTTGTTCTGCTCTCTCCAGCAGGGAACGACTAAAAATTCTGGATTCAGCCAAACCCGCTTGTTTTAAACCTTCTTTCAGTTTGTCTTCCTCAAACTCTTTAGCGCCATTAATGTCAATCTGTGCAATCGCTGGACGTTCATCCACTTGCACAATCAAAATACCTTGCTCAGATTTTAACTTTACATCCTGGAAAAAACCGGTGGCATACAGCGCCTTGATTGCAGCAATTGCCTTAGCTTCGTCAAGAACATCACCAACCTTAATGGGCAAGTAGGAAAACACCGTCCCGGCCTCGGTGCGTTGTATCCCTTCTACACGGATATCTTGAACGACAAAAGTGTCACCGGCCCAGGAAGAAAAAGCGCACAACAGGGCAATTAGCGCAACAACAACCTTAAATTTCATTATCTAACCAGTGATCAACCGATCTATATCATTGTATATGGCAAATGTCATGAGCGTGAACAGCATAGCCAAGCCTATACCTTGTCCTATCATCATAGCTCTTTCGGAAAGTGGCTTACCTCTAATGATTTCGATAACATAATACATTAAATGCCCACCATCCAGAACGGGAATGGGCAATAAATTTAAAACAGCCAAACTAACACTGATTAACGCAAGAAATGCCAAGTATGAAACCAAGCCCATTTGTGCGGACTGACCCGCATAATCGGCAATTGAAATGGGGCCGCTTACATTTTTCCATGACACGTCACCCATAATCATTTTGGATAACATTTGAAATGTTAGTACCGTGGTTTCCCAGGTTTTCTCTGTGGCTTTTATAACAGCAGTACCTGGCGGGTAAGTGACTTTGACAAGCATTGCGTCAAATTCAGCTTGATTCACTTCAGGCACAATACCAATTTTGCCAATTTTCTTGCCGCGCTCAGAAGCGGACTCCGGCGTAATATCGATATCAATCACTTGATCGTTACGCAAAACCACCATCTGCAAAATCTTATCCGGATTATCACGGATGACATGCACAAGCTCTATCCAGTTGATAATTTCATCACCATTCACCGCGAGGATCTCATCACCTACCAGCAGTCCAGCATAATAGCCGGCTCCATCAGGAATTACTTCTGCAATGATCGGTTCAATAATGGGTTGATGGATATTGAAGCCCATCGTTGCCAGGAAATTTTCATCGACTTCATCAGGGTGAATACCACTGAGATCTAACTCTCGCCAATTAGTTTGCCCGCGCTCATTAACGGTTTCAACACTGATCCGAGAGGCTTGATCAATGGCATATCGCAACAATGTCCAACGTGCATCCTGCCAGCTCGCCACCGATTCATTTTCAATACTTACAATGGTTTCTCCCGCTTCAAATTGTGCAACTGCGGCAGGCGTTTCCGGCACAACCGGCCCAAGTATTGGCTTCATACCATCGACACCGAGTATGAAGAGCATCCAGTACAATACAATGGCCAGTAAGAAATTAGCGATAGGGCCAGCTGCAACTATGGCAAAACGCCGTTTAACCGGCTGACGATTAAATGCGCGCGGAAGATCAGCCGGCTCAACTTTCCCTTCGGTCTCGTCCAGCATTTTGACATAACCACCTAACGGGATTGCTGCAACAATCCATTCCGTTTGATCTTTACCCCATCGTCTACGAAAAATTGGCTGACCAAAACCAATTGAGAAACGTAAAACCTTTACACCATTCCAGCGTGCAACCACATAGTGGCCAAATTCATGAAAGGTAATCAGTACGCCTAACGCGACGATAAAAGAAATGATGGTAAAAAGTATTGACATATCAATCCATTGCACTTGAAATAGTAATATAGAAATATTCTAGCTGATTAACTGTCATCATCTCACATCACTTAATCCCAACAATCGCAGCTGAATGGCATTGTGAATGCGCGTAGTTAAAAGCAAAGAGCAGTTTGCAAACATCATAGTAACGTCATTAGCCCCGCAAATTAGCACCATCGTCACAGTTAAATGCCGAATATTATTCTTAACCTATGATTAGTTATTCGCTGCAACGTTCAATGACGGTTATTGGTAATACTAAAGGGCACTTCTAAAGTACAACAGTATATTACCATTGGAGAAAATAACGCGTTGTCGCAATTTGCGACATTTTTTATTTTAAATTCGCCAACCATTCACGCGCTGCGGTACGCGCCAAACGATCCGCTTTCAGCACATCGTCAAGGATCGAAACCTCCTCGTGCGGTATGCTCAGCATAACATGTTCAATCATCAATGGAATGGCCGTAAAAGGCATCTGTTCATTGAGAAATGATTCGACCGCAATCTCATTCGCGGCATTAAGAACGGCAGGCATATTACCGCCTTCAGCAAGCGCCTTATACGCCAACTTCAAGCAAGGGAAGCGTTCAAAATCAGGCGCCTCGAAATCTAAATGCGCTACTGCAAACATATCCAATGGTGCTACACCACTATCTATTCTGTCAGGATACCCCATCGCATGTGCAATCGGTGTACGCATATCTGGATTACCCAATTGCGCTAATACCGAGCCATCTATGTATTGCACCATGGAATGAATAACACTTTGCGGATGGATCACAACCTGAATTTTTTCCGGCGCAGCGTTAAATAACCAATGCGCCTCAATAACCTCTAGCCCCTTATTCATCATGGTCGCTGAATCAACCGATATTTTTCTGCCCATATCCCAATTGGGATGCGCACAAGCCTGAGCAGGCGTCACTTGCTCTAATGAGGCTAATGGCGCTTCTCTAAATGGCCCGCCAGACGCCGTTAATAATATGTGGCTAACGCCTTCGGCTGATAGATTGCCATTAAATTTATGTGGCAGGGACTGATATATCGCATTATGTTCGCTATCAATCGGCAATAACGTGGCGCCATGTTGTTTTACAAGGTCCATAAAAATACGTCCAGCCATAACCAGTGTTTCTTTATTGGCAAGCAATACAAGCTTTCCGCTTTGTGCAGCAGCAAATGTTGGAAGTATGCCTGCAGCACCAACAATAGCAGCCATTACCACATCTACTTCAGGCAATGAAGCCACTTTTTCCAATGCTTCAATGCCTGCGAGAACTTCTGTCTCCAGTCCAACGTTATTGTTGATTAAGTTAGCTAATTGTTCGGCGCTTGATGGATCCAGCATGACCGCATAACGTGGACAAAAACGTTGACATTGTTGCAACATCGCATCGACATTATTGTTTGCGGTTAAAGCGACAACTTTGAATCGATCCGGATGACGCGCGACCACATCGAGCGTGCTCTCGCCAATACTGCCAGTAGAACCAAGAATAGTGAGGCGACGAATTGTATTCATAACGAGGGGGAATAAAAAATTAGCAATGCCAAAATAGCCAATGGCAAAGTTGAGGTTAGCGCGTCAATACGATCCAGAATCCCGCCATGGCCTGGCAATATGTTGCCGCTGTCTTTCATACCTGCTTGACGCTTTATCAGCGATTCAAATAAATCACCGATAATACCTAACACGGCCATGAGTAGTAATAATGGTATGAGCATCGTCATCAAAGACGCTTCAGCAACCATATAATCCCAAATCAAACCATATAAGAGGACGGCTACCAATGCGCCTGCCACCCCTTCCCATGTTTTGCCAGGACTAATAATTGCAGCCAGTTTATGTTTACCCCAAGCACGCCCCGCAAAATATGCCGCCGTATCAGAAATCCATATGGTTACCATAAAACCCAGTAACAGCGCGGGACTAATAGCCCGCAGCTGATACAGAGCAAGGCAAATTGGCATGAGTACAAGCCACCCAATGAACATTAGAAGTATTGGATTTTTAATAACCAGGAATTGTTTCAGGAATAACGGTACACCGACGATCCAGAAAAATACAGAAACGACATAAATCCAGAGAAAATCGGATGTATAGGGATCAACCTTGATCGCCTCACTTAACAAAAACAGTAACTCTCCACCGATCAAGGTAGTCAACACCATGTAGAGCGTTGTGTTTCTAACGGAAAATTTGGACAGGTTACTCCATTCTCTCGAACCGATAATTGTCAGTACCAGTAACAATGTAGCCCAGAAAATATCTTGCAGGTAAAACAATGCAGCAAGGAATAAAGGCAGTATGATCACTGCCGTGAGAATACGGGTTTTAAGCATTATCCTTCAGCCGTTAACGAAACTTGGATCTGTTCACTGGTTCTACCAAACCGGCGTTCACGTTGCTGATAAGATTGAATGGCCAGATCAAATTCATTTTCATCAAAATCTGGCCAGAGTGTTTGGGTAAAATACAATTCTGTATAAGCTAATTGCCACAATAAGAAATTGCTGATGCGACATTCTCCACCGGTACGAATAAATAAATCAGGTTCCGGTGCATAATTCATGGCAAGGTAAGGCGTTAAGCTCTCTTCCTTAAAATCAAATTGATGATTGGGAGACTGTGCCATCATCTTGCGTATGGCCTGCATAATATCCCAACGCCCCCCATAATTCGCAGCGATGGTAAATGTTAGACGCGAATTATTAGCGGTTAATTGCTCACCCTTACGGATAAATTCAATGATCTTGGGTTCAAATTTGGATATATCGCCAATAACTTTAAAACGAATGTCATTTTCATGCAGCTTGACAAGTTCTTGCTCCAGAGCACCAATAAAAAGCTGCATTAAGAATGTAACTTCATCAGCGGGACGTCGCCAGTTTTCGCTGCTAAAGGCAAACAAGGTAAGATACTCAACACCACGTTCTATACAGGCCTTAATGACGCCGCGAACAGTTTCAACGCCTTGCTTGTGGCCCGATACACGAGGCATCAAGCGACCCTTTGCCCATCGACCGTTACCATCCATAATAATAGCAACATGCCTGGGTATCGAATCTGTTTCAGGTATTTCTCGAGTTGAACTCGTGTTTTGAGGCATATCAAACAGCCATCAGCTCGGCTTCCTTAACTTGTAATATTTTATCTACATCAACAATATAACGATCCGTAAGTTTCTGAATTTCTTCCTGACCACGCCGGTCGTCATCCTCAGATATTTCTTTGGCCTTTAATAATTCTTTTAATTGAGCGTTTGCATCACGACGAATATTACGCATGGCTACACGCACGGTTTCTGCTTCCTGTTTAACAACCTTGGTAAGATCCCGGCGACGCTCTTCGGTTAATAGTGGCATGGGTACGCGAATGGTCTCACCAACAGACATGGGGTTTAGACCCAAGCCGGAATCTCGAATCGCTTTCTCAACCGCATTGGCTAAACTTTTTTCCCAAGGAATCACACCGATTGTGCGTGCATCAATCAAGTTTATATTGGCTACCTGGGTTATCGGCGTTGGCGAACCATAGTAATCTACCATGACGTGATCCAACAAACCAGTATGTGCGCGTCCGCTCCTCACTTTACTTAAATCAGTCTTTAATGCTTCTAGACTTTTTTGCATTTTCTGTTCAGCAGCTGCTTTTACATCGGCATTCATAATGGTTATTCCTTTTGTATCTCCATGACAAAAGACTTAAAATAAATTTGGGTCAGATTTTTACCAACGTTCCTTCATCCTCTCCCAGAATTATACGTTTAAGTGCGCCAGCTTTAAAGATACTAAATACTTTTAGCAACAGCTTCTGATCTCTACATAACGTTAATGCCGTTGCATCCATAACTTGTAGATTTTTGGCAATTGCCTCATCAAATGATATTTCCTGGTAACGTGTGGCATGTGGGTCAAGCTTAGGATCGCTGGTATAAACACCGTCAACCTTGGTTGCTTTAAGCAGGATATCTACATCCATTTCCATACCGCGTAATGCCGCAGCAGTATCGGTAGTAAAAAACGGATTACCTGTTCCGGCTGCAAAAATGACCACTCTGCCTTCTTGTAAATAGCTCACCGCCTTGCCACGAATATAGGGTTCAACCACTTGCTCTATATGTATAGCAGATTGTATTTGTGTCATCAAGCCAGCATGCTTCATTGTGTCCTGCAGCGCCAAAGCATTCATGACTGTTGCCAACATACCCATATAATCAGCAGTAACGCGATCTATTCCATCATTAGCAGATGTCATGCCGCGAAAAATGTTACCGCCACCGACAACAATGGCAATCTCTACACCCAGTTTACTGATTTCATCAATTTCGGCAACAATTCTTGCCATTATTTCTCGATTAATGCCATAACTGTCTTCACCCATCAGGGCTTCACCAGACAGTTTCAGTAA
This sequence comes from Nitrosomonas sp., assembly GCA_021774075.1. Lineage (GTDB taxonomy): Bacteria > Pseudomonadota > Gammaproteobacteria > Burkholderiales > Nitrosomonadaceae > Nitrosomonas. The sequence continues at coordinate 17,213 of JAJFJK010000063.1, forward strand.
AATGCGTTTATATTTAGCAGCCATTGATCATGAAATTATTTTTGACCCATTTGCGCTTTTACTTCATCCGCAAAATTCTCAGATTTCTTCTCAATGCCTTCACCCACAACAAACATAGTGAAACCATTAACCTGGGCTGATTTTTTCGCCAGTAATTTTTCTACGGTTTGGTCCGGGTCCTTAACAAAAGGTTGACCCAATAAAGTTACTTCTGCAAGATATTTGGTAATGCGTCCTTCGACCATTTTCTCAACAATATTTGCCGGCTTGCCACTTTCAGCTGCCTGCGCAGAAAATATTTGACGTTCATGATCCAGCACATCAGCTGACACCTGTTCTTTGGAGACACAGATTGGCTTACTGGCTGCAATATGCATTGCAATATCCTTACCGAGCACCTCATCGCCACCGGTATAGTCAACCATCACACCAATCTTGGTGCCATGCAGATAAGCAGCAAGCTGCCCTTCCGTAGCATGACGACCGCATCGACGTATTGAAATATTTTCGCCCAGCTTCATGACCATTGCCTTACGAGTCGCTTCTACCGTTTCACCACAAGCCAATGACGCATCATTTAGCGCTGCTATATCCGTTAGATTTTTTGTTGCAACAAGTTCCGCCACATTTTTAGCAAAGTTAACAAGGTCTTCATTCCTTGCCACAAAATCAGTTTCACAATTCACTTCTACCAGTGCGCCAGTTTGTTGATCGGCTGCTATAAAAACACCAACAACACCTTCAGCCGCGATGCGTCCAGCTGCTTTGCTTGCTTTGGCGCCACTCTTAATTCTCATAAGATCTTCTGCTGCTTTGATATCGCCATCAGTTTCTAACAGCGCTTTCTTGCATTCCATCATGCCAAGCCCAGTCAACTCGCGCAGTTCTTTTACCATGCTTGCGGTAATAGCCGCCATATTTACTCCAGATACAAAATAGTTTATGAATTGATTGTGTCTAACTCGAAAAAGTCTTTATGACTTATACCAAGCCAGTCACAATGAATATCCAGTCTAACAATTTGTTATATAGAACCAAATCTATATAACTATTCTGCCGGGCTCGTCTCTACAATTTCCTGAATAGCCTGATTACGTCCTTCCAGAATTGTATCCGCTACACCACGGGCGTATAAACGAATTGCACGACTAGAATCATCGTTACCTGGAATAATGTAATGTAATCCTTCAGGATTATGATTGGTATCCACCACACCAACCACTGGTATGCCAAGTTTCTTAGCCTCAGTAATGGCGCCTTTTTGGTAGCCGACATCGATTATAAATATAGCATCCGGCAAGCCATTCATGTCCTTGATACCACCCAAACTGCTGTTTAACTTCTCCAGCTCACGCTGCATATCAAGCGCTTCTTTTTTTACCAATTTATCAAGCGTGCCATCTTGCATCATTGCTTCCATATCATGCAGACGCTTAATAGACTGTTTAATTGTTTTGAAATTGGTTAGCATCCCGCCTAGCCAGCGTTGATCTACATATGGAGAGCCACAGCGCATCGCCTCTTCACGCACGATATCACGCGCTTGTCGCTTGGTGCCAACGAACATGACCACACCTTTATTTGCTGACAATTGGCGTATGTACTTCATAGCCTCTTCATACATAACCATGGTTTTTTCAAGGTTGATGATATGAATTTTGTTACGATGGCCGAAAATATATGGTGCCATTTTCGGGTTCCAGAATCGAGTTTGATGTCCGAAGTGAACACCCGCTTCCAGCATTTGCCGCATAGTTACTGACATAATTTTTCCTATTAGGGTTGAGCCTCCATTCGTCACAGCCACTCTTTACAATAAAAGAGTACCCTCAAAATTCGACGAATGTGTGAATTTAATCTGAATCTGCTCTGAAAATCTCTAACGAAAAAACCAGCGCCAACAACTCAAATTATGCGCGCATTATAGCATCTTCCAATGCTTACTCAAGCTGATAAGAAAGAAGGTAGGGTTTTGGAACAAGACTATGCATTGAGCAGTAATGACTCAATGATTAAAACAAGGCAAAACATTAACAAAGAAAAGGGGATTTAAGCAGTTACAGATGCCTCAGGCTGCGCAAGATGAATTGCCCATCTTAATTTTTAAACGCTCTATATCATTAATTTGTATATGTTTATTATCCACAACAATAATATTTTCATCTTGTAGTTTAGAGAATGCGCGACTAACCGTTTCTAATTTAAGGCCCAGATAACTACCAATTTCCTCACGCGTCATACGCAAATTAAAATCTGACGCAGAATAACCGCGTATAGAAAAACGCCGAGACAAGTTTAGGAGAAAAGTGGCCAAACGTTCCTCTGCTTTCATGCTGCCTAATAACATCATGACACCATGATCCCGCACGATTTCACGGCTCATAATTTTATGGAATTGATGCATCAACGATGGAATTGTAAGACTGATTTCTTCCAGTTTTGCAAACGGAATTTCACAAACCTCACTGTCTTCTAATGCAATCGCATCACAAGTGTGTATTTCCGAACTAATCGCATCCAAACCCAATAATTCACCCGTCATATAAAAACCGGTTACTTGTTGACGACCATCTTCTTCCAAAACACAGGTTTTAAAAAAACCTCTGCGGATAGCAAAAAGCGTTTGAAATGCTGTGCCAGTACGATGCAAATAGCTGCCTCGCTGAACTTTACGTTTGTAACTGACCACATCACCAAGAACTTTTACTTCTTGCTCATTGAGACCTAGCGGCAAACATAACTCACGAAAACTACATGTCGCGCAGTTTGGCTTTATGTGAGAAATTTCGAAGCGTTTGGTAGAACTGTCTGATAACAAAATGTTTCCCAGATTCCAAAAATGGAAATTATTATAATTTTAATGCTTTACTTGACTTGGATCAAAGTATTTAATTTTTCCTATTTGCATAATTCTACAGACATTAAGCATACAAGTGGTTATTCTTTTTATCGTCTAAAAATTACGATTCATCCGAATTGGGTGGATCGTAATTTGTTTTATGCATAACTGACTCAACTTTCGACTAGTTTCATCACCATAAATGAGTCATCTCCAAGTGAATTTACAACAGTCTCTTAACGCAGCTGAACTCAGCTCAGAGCTTATCCAGCAATTTGGATATAACCATCAAAACTACACTTTATACCCGGATTCCAGTCATTTTATCGAAGCATTTGATTTGCAGGCATATATTGCCTGGGTAAACAATCGCAACATCGGCGGCAGCCGCCGCTCATTGTCTTTGTACGTGCATATCCCATTCTGCAGTTCTTTATGTTTCTACTGCCAGTACAAGCAGATTATCACCAATGATCAAGTTAGCATTAAAAGATATCTTGATCATTTATCACGAGAAATAAGGCTACAAGGCAGGCTGTTTCAGGACGGACCAAAAGTGGAGCAACTGCATTTTGGCGGCGGCAGCCCGACCTACCTAAATGATGGTCAGTTAGGTAGCATCATGCATGAGATCAGGCAAAATTTTAACTTAGTTCAAAACGGCGCGTATTTTATAGAAATTGACACACGCCAAGTTGCCCGCACACCGCTAAAAACATATAGCGAAATGGGCTTTAATAGTGTGGTTATTGGTGTACAAGACTTTGCACAGAAAGTACAGCAAGCGATACATTGCTTTCAGAGCGAACAAGATACCTTACATGTTATCCAGGCCGCACAGCAAGAAGGGTTTAAATCCGTCAGGATAGAATTGATTTATGGATTACCCAAGCAAGGCATTAAAGAATTTGACTATACGCTGGAAAAAATAATTAGCGCAAATCCCAATCAGATTAGTTTGGTCAGTTATTTGCATTTGCCTGAGAAATTCAAGCCACAGCGACATATTAATGCTGCTGACTTGCCATTATCTGAAACAAAATTAGAGATTTTTCAATTTGCCATTACCCGCTTAACAGAAGCAGGCTACATCCACATCGGCATGCATTTATTCGCAAAGCACGATGACCCATTAGTCATAGCAAGGCGTCAAGGCAGGCTGTATTACAACTTGCAGGGCTACTCTATTTACCCCGACAGCAATCTTGTCGCATTAGGTTTATCCGCGATTGGGAATATAGGGCCAACATTAAGTCAGAATCATAGTGATTTACACCAATACTATGACAAACTCGCGCACGATCAAATCCCTATCATGCGAGGCCTGGAATTAAGCGCTGATGACTTACTAAGGCGCTCAGTCATACACGCGTTAATTTGTCATTCTGTACTGTCTTTTGAATCGGTTGAAACGATTTTTCCAGTAGATTTCAAGCAATATTTTGCAATGGAATTAATGGAACTGTCAGCACATGAAAAAGCAGGATTACTAACAATAGATGAGCAAGAAATCGCTGTTACACTCAAAGGTCGCTTGTTAATCAGCGGAATTTGTATGGTTTTTGATAAATATCTGCGCGTCAGTAAAGCACGCAGTCAATATTCCAAAGTTATCTAAAAAACTTACTCCGGGAAGCATTAAAGCCTCCCGCAGACAAACACGAATTATCTATTCTCTATTCGTATCGCTATGTGCAAGCACATAGTCAGCCAAACGATCCGCTGCTTCACCATTAATATTTTTGAAAGCGGGCATTCTCATGCTGCCTGATTGTACTTTATTAATGATCGATTCTTTATTAGCCATATTCTCGCTCAATAACATCGCAACATCACCACTTAAAGGCTTGTGACATTCGGTGCAAGCTGTACTAAAAATACTTTCGCCCGTGGCATCAGCCGGTGGCGTATAGTCATTACTAGCACCGCAACCAACTAATATAAACAGTGCAGATGCGGATAACACAATATTCATTTTTTTCATTTTCTAACTCCAGTTTTTAAATTAAGACGAGGACACAACCTATAATTTGATTTTTTGATAAATTGCTATTGTTTTCTCATTCACATTTGGAGGCTGTACCTTACCTAGTGATATAACAATTTGTCAAACAAACTTGCGTGGCAGGTTACTTTTTATCATGAATAATTTGCTTTACAACCGCCACACACATCAAAACCATTACCATTGAAAAAGGCAATGCCCCAATAATCATGGCCTTTTGCAGTGCTTCCAGACCGCCACCGCCTACAATCAACAAGGTACCAATCACAATGGTCAGGATCAATCCCCAAATCACTTTATGCTTTAAATCTGCATGACTGTTACCACCTGCCATAATAGTATTCAGAACCAACACCCCCGAATCTGCGGAGGTAACCAAGAAGGTCAGTATAAGCACGACAGATAAAACAGAAACTGCTTTTGCCATGCCACTGGAAAGCATAATATTCAACGTTTCAAATAATTGCGCAGAAGCGGAAGCATTAATAATGCGCCCATCTGCCGCGCCGGATAACTCTAAATTAACCGCTGCACCACCTAATAACACCATCCAAACAAAACACATGGCTGCAGGCGCCAACATGGCGCCAAACACAAATTCACGAATTGAACGCCCTTTTGATATGCGCGCCAAAAAAAGACCAACAAACGGGGCAAATGCCACCCACCATGCCCAATACAATATCGTTCCCGTTTCTTGCCAATCACCCGACGGCGTATTAATTTCAAAAACCTGGGTAGAAATTTCCGGCAAGAGAATCAAATAGTCAAATAATGCGCTGGCATATAATTTAAGCGAAAAAAATAATGGGCCAAAAAATAAAAACACCAGCAACAACAATAATGACAACACTAAATTCAGATTACTTAAATATTTAATCCCGCGCCCAATACCGGTTGCCGCAGAAATAATGGACAAGGTCATAACAATTAACAGCGCAAAAATTAACGTGCTTTTAGTCGGCGTTTGGTCTGATGACAGCAACCAGTCAAACCCTGAGATCTCACTAAAACCGGTAACCAGTTGATTAACGCCGTAACCAATTGTTACAGCAACCCCCAGAAGCGTGGCAATAATCGCTGTCATATCAAGAATATGGCCCGTGTAACCATTAAGACGCCTACCCACCAGCGGTGCCAAAGTTGTGCGTATCGTCAAGGGCAAATGTCGTGTATGTGCAAAATACGCCATACACAAGCCTGTCACCACATAAATCCCCCAGGGATGCAATCCATAATGCAAAAAAGCATAGCGAAAAGTCGATGGGACGGCATCAAGCGAAAAGGGTGCAACCTGACCGTTGATAATCTCAGGATTATTACCAAAATGCCACAGTGGTTCTGCGGTTGAAAAGACCATCAAGCCGATACCCATGCCAGCACTAAACATCATGGAAAACCATGAAAAATTGGAATACTCCGGTTTTTCATTTTCCCTGCCAAGCTGCAGTTTTCCTGTGGCAGGTATGCTTGCTAAAACAATACAAAAAACCAGGAAAAAACTAACAACATAAACATAATAGACATTAAACATCTTTAACAATGCGCTATTCATCGCACTTAAAACGCTTAACGCCTGATCAGAGTATAACGCAGCCCAAAGCACCAGTGCCGTGATCAACACTTTACTGCCAATGGTCATAAACTTATTTAAACCCCGGTAAAAACCGGATTTGGCAAGCTCAACCTGGATATCTTCAAATAGTGGTTTAATGTGTCATTCCTTTCAATTTATTTATACAATCCTGAGCCCAATATCATCCAGAAACAATACCTTCTCACAGCCTGATTATATTTCTTGACACTTTCTTGACAATTACTATGTTATTCTGCGCATCGGAAATAATGAACCAAACTACGTTTTGTTTTTTCCGCAAAACTTAAGGTTTAATTCGGAAAAGAAAAACAATCACAAATAATTTTAACTAAAAACATATAAAATCAAATAGTTCCAGAAAGGAAATTAAATGTTAAAAAAACTAAATATACTTATTGCATCGTCAGTACTTGGCCTAATTCTCAGTAGTCCTGTTATTGCTGAAAGACAGGTAGATGATTTTCAAAGTTGGGGAAATATAACAGCTACTGGTAGCTTTTCCTCAATTAATCCAAAATTAAAATGGTGGCTTGAAGGGCAAGGTCGTTTTGGTAACGACTCATCAAGATTTTCTCAAGGTATCATCCGTCCAGGTGTTGGTTATGCGCTGAATGAAAAAACTACAGTTTGGTTAGGTTATGCCTGGATTCCAACCAGCTTCCCATTTGCAGGCCAAAGCCCATTTAATGAGCATCGTATTTGGCAACAACTGTTATGGGCTAACACATACTCTTTCGGCACCATTACCAGCCGCACACGTATGGAACAACGTTTCTTTGATATTCAGGGTAGTACCGATGTTGCCCATAGATTCAGACAAATGTTCAAATTATCAGTACCGCTACCTGCAGTATCACCTAATACGAGCTTTGTGATACTTGATGAAATTTTTGTCAATCTAAACGATATTGATACAGGTGCCAGAGCCGGTTACAACCAGAATCGTATCTTTGCTGGACTAGCTTACAGGTTTAATAAAGTTGCTGTGGGTGAAATTGGCTATTTAAATCAGCACTTCAACAGACCAGACAACCTCCGCCCAGATCAAATGCAACATATTCTGGCGGTTAATTTGTTCTTGAATTACTAATCAATATTCATGCAATAGCAATAACAATTTTCGGCTAACTTTTTAGAAGTGCCCTTTAAAAAGTTAGCCGAAAATTTTTCTAACGACCAGCCCTAAGCTGGTCCTAAAAACTCTTCCGTCACACACCTCCTGCAAGCCCGCTTGACTTACCTGAACTTCGGTTTTTGCATTAAAAATAGCTTGAAAAACATTATGAAAAAAACAATTACTCTCCTGACTTTGGCCATTTTTAGCTTCGGATTAATTGCTTTTGATGCAGAAGCCAGACGCATGGGTGGCGGCAAAAGTTTTGGTAAACAGCGTCACACCTTAAATCAACAAGCTGCGCCACGTCCAACGCAACCCCCTGCTTCTGCACCAACACCTGCCAGTGGTAACAAATGGGGCGGCGCTTTAGCCGGTCTCGCTGCAGGTGGACTACTGGCTGCACTCTTCATGGGCGGGGCATTTGAAGGCATCAACATGATGGACATCATCATGCTGGCTTTATTAATGGGTGTGATTTTCTTTATTATTCGCATGATGCGTAAACCCAGAATGGAAGAATCAACACGTTCCATGCAATATTCAAGCATGCGTACAAACAATCATGACAACACTACGCAACCATTTGAAGCTGGCGCAGCGAATAACAGCAGCGCTGATTATCAACCGAATATTCCAGCGGACTTCAAGGTGCAGCCATTTATACGCAATGCCAAACTTTCATTCATACGCTTGCAAGCTGCCCATGATATCGGCGATGTCAATGATATCCGTGAATACACAACACCCGAAATGCTGGCTGAGATTAGTATGCAAATTAGTGAGCGTGGCGATACGCAACAAAAAACAGAAGTGATGTTTCTGGATGCACATTTGCTGGATGCTGAAACCAATGATGACATAGCCATTGCGAGTGTGCGCTTTACCGGTCAATTACGTGATGTACCAGATGGTGAACCCGAAGATTATGATGAAATTTGGCATGTGCAAAAAGATCTTAAGGATTCAGACACTGGTTGGCTATTAGCGGGTATTCAGCAAGTTTCATAGTCACTGAACATAGACTTGCAAACCCAATACAATCAGAGAATTAGGCTGAAGATTGCCAAGTTTAAAGAATGAACGTAATAAGCCGATTAAAATAAAGGTCTTATAACTGTCAGATAAGCAAAAAAGATGGAAATACAAGCGTCCAATACCCCGGCTCACTTACCATTCCCCCAAAATAGCGGGATAAATCAATCCGCACGTCACAAAGAAACAGAGCAGCACGCTGAATCTACAAATTCCACTCATTCCACTCAATCTGAGTCTGCCAACACCCAACAAAAAGACCTGGAAGTGCAGCGTCAGATCAGTCAATTAAAAGCAAGAGACCAGGAAGTTCGTGCACATGAGCTTGCCCATGCAGCAGCTGCAGGTGGATTAGCCAAAGGCGGCCCCACATTTGAATACCAACGCGGGCCAGATGGGCAACTGTACGCGGTTGGTGGCGAAGTGCAAATAGATACATCCGGCATATCCGGTGACCCAGAAGCCACGTTACAAAAAGCACAGCAGATTCAGCAAGCCGCATTAGCCCCCGCCCAACCCTCTGCACAAGATCGATCTGTTGCAGTTGCTGCAGCTGCCATGGCTGCAGCAGCGCGTGCAGAAATTGCCAGCCAGAATACAACCGGTGAGCATGGCAATGATGATGAAAGTGCACAGCGCATTGCAACCAAAGTTAACCAAGCCTACAATAACGATGCCAACGCCGATACTGACCAGTCCAGAACACTAATCAATCTGACTGCTTAAAAATTCTGCTAGTACTCCCTTCAACTTGATATTTTAGGGTACAGTTAGCTTTTCAGGGTTACTGGTAAGGCAGGTCTTGCAGGCAATGGTCATTCCCTTGTCAAGAGACCTAACACCGCCAGTGACGCTGAAAAGCTAACCCGAAGGGCGCTCACAAAATGTCCCGTCACTGCGTTGCAGCACTTGCCAAGGGAATATGCTGCGCCTTGTGACAAAACATCTTGTGAGCGCTGTACCCTAAAATATTAAGCTGAAGGAGTACTAGTTCTGTGTTCAACTGATTTTCCTGGAAAATAGACAGTATGAACTCAATCTCCGATTCGACTAATCATCAACAACGCTATAAAGCGGTGCGCAAAGTAACGCTAATTGGCTCTGTTGTTGATTTTCTATTGGGTGTTGCTAAAATTGTTGTGGGTTGGCTGGCAAATTCTCAAGCACTGATTGCAGATGGCATTCATTCTTTTTCTGATCTGCTAACCGACTTTATTGTGCTTTACGCGGCCAAGCACTCACATAAAGCAGCTGATGAAGACCACCCCTATGGCCATGGCCGCATTGAAACATTAGCAACTGTTGGATTAGGATTTGCTCTAATTATTATTGCTGTCGGCATAGCTTACGACTCTGTACGACGACTTAATGACCCTGGTATGTTATTGGAGCCCGGTTTTTGGGCATTAATTGTTGCCGTTGTTTCTGTAATTTCCAAAGAATGGATTTACCACTTCACAATAGCTGCAGCACGACGCCTGCGCTCAGATATGCTAATGGCAAACGCCTGGCACAGCCGATCAGACGCCATTTCATCCATTGTTGTTGTAATTGGTATCACTGGTGCAATATATGGATACCCCTATCTGGATGCAGTGGCTGCTGTAGTCGTCTCTGCAATGATTGCCAAGATTGGTTTTAATTTGATTCGCTCCAGCACTAAGGAGCTCATTGACACTGCGCTTGATCCAGAAAAAATAGACATAATCCGTGAGCATATTCATGAAGTAAACGGCGTGCGATCAGTACATATGCTGAGATCCCGCAAGAGCGCAGGAGATGCGTTTATTGATGTGCATATTCAAGTTGATCCGCGTGTAAGCGTATCTGAAGGCCACCAGATCGGCGATGCCGTACGTTGCCGTTTAATGGAAAAGGTCGATGTGGTTACCGATGTAACCGTGCATATTGATCCGGAAAATGATGAAGCAAGTCCCGCCTGTAACGATTTACCTTTTCGTGAAGAAGTACTCGATGAATTAAAACGATGCTGGTCGCAATTACCAGCATCAGCAATTGAAGCGGTAACCTTACATTATTTATCCGGTGAAATTCATATTGAATTGGATCTGCCGATCGAAATCCTGCATGACATCAATGAGGCAAAATCCCTTGTGCAGCAACTCAAACAAGCTGTTTCTTCACTGTCATATATCAGCGATGTACAAGTTCGGTTTAAAGCTTAAGGGCGCTATATCAGGCTAGGAGGCTGTCCGAGAATAGTGGTCGTAGCGAGGGGAAGTAATTTTGAGGCAGATTTTTTGATCATTTGAGGCGCATAGTTGTTTTATGTAACGAAAATTATCGGGAAATATGACCAAAATGGCTTTTCCGCAGTAGATTATTCTATTCTCGGGCAGCCTCCTAGCCAAGTCCAACCATGGACCCGCTTACCCATGCTTTAAGCGGTGCGCTGCTGGCACGAGCGACAGCACCACGCGCACAAACCCAGGAAACTGCGCTACCACTACGCACGCGCGTTATGGCCGGATTTGCAGCCGCTGCATTTCCTGATCTGGATTTAGCGCTGCGACTCATCGACACGCTGACTTACCTCAATTGGCATCAAGGGCCGACGCATTCCCTGATTATGCTACCGCTATGGGCGCTATTGCTGTCACACTTGTTTTCGCGCTTTTTTCACAAACAATATTCATGGCAAATGTTCTATCTGCCGGTTTGCTTGGGTATTGCCATTCATATTGCCGGTGATTTAATCACTTCGTATGGCTTGATGTTGTTTGCCCCCTTCTCCACCGAGCGTTTTTACTTACCATTGGTGTTTGTCATTGACCCGTGGTTTAGTCTGATTATCATTGTGGGATTGGTCTTTTCTTTCGTTTTTCCACAACAAAAAATCTTCGCGCTTTGTGCATTAATAGGGCTAATCGGCTATGTGATGGTGTTATGGAGCTTACATGAACGCGCACTCAATATCGGCGCCACCTACGCAAAAATACAGGCATTAAACACGCACACTGCTGCGGTGCATGCATTACCGCAGCCACTGTCGCCTTTTAACTGGAAGATTATTATCCAGGATAAAGACGCCTACCATATTGCCAATATTAACCTGCGATCCCGCCAAACGGCACAAAAACCTACGGCTGACGCATGGCTGTTACAAAGAATGGCGGCGGCTTATCAATCCACAAACGATACGATATGGCAACGCCGGGAACAATTTGGCGACAAGCCCAATAACACCAGCCTAGCGCGTGAAGCCTGGCTGCAACCTGGTTTCGAGCAATTCCGCAGATTTTCTGTTTTCCCATTATTGGATCGTGTGGATCATTCAGAACAGGGCAACTGTTTTTGGTTTTTTGACTTGCGTTTTCAATTTCCAGAACTGCCGCCGTCATTTCGCTATGGCATGTGTCGCAAGGATATTCAATCGGATTGGCAAATGCTGCGACAACAAGGCTTATTTATTATTGATTGATTGATTGATTGATTGAGATGCAAGCAATGTGTCAATTTGAGTTACGGGCGCCTCTAAAAATTCAGAGTTCGCCCAAATACAAGGCGCGGAAAAGATTTTGCAGCGCAGCAGTTGGGATGAAATCTGGATTTTTAGAAGTGCCCTTACATCGCTTTCTCAAGATACTCAATGGTCAAACCCTCCACTTTTGGCACACCAATGCCTAAATCCACCGGATAGGCTTCAACAACACCTGTTCGACGGTATCCCCTGCGTTCGTAAAATGCGATTAATTCCGGGCGTTGGGATACCACAAACATGACAAATTTATTGATGCCCATATGCGCCAAAGCGTAGCTTTCCGCCTGCTTGAGCACATGCTTGCCCAATCCCTTCGCTTGCAGATCAGGATGCACGGAAAAGTAGCCGATATACGCACTGTCTTGTTCTTTCGCCACATAAATACATGCGGCCAATGGTTGCGGATGATTGACGACAAGGAAATGTGCGTCAGGATTGTTAAGCGAGGCTTCGATTTCTTCGCGAGTGGTTCGGTAACCCTGGACGATATGCGTTTCTTTGGTCCAACCCACTTCACCACGGTAAGTCAGATTAATTAAGTCGCCTATTGCTTGTGCTTGATCAAACCGGGCTTTTTCAAGGCGGCTGTTAGAAAAGCTCATTCGTTCACACCAAGAACGGAGTACTACAACATGCCGAGCACAGGGCTTTTGGTGAGTGCAACCAACACAATGTATAAGAACACAAATTGCGCTGCGATCCAGGCAATAATTTTTGTGCGCCGTGTTTTGCCAAAACGCATGGCAATCATACCCAAACCGATATACAGCAATAATCCAACCACTTTGGCTGTCAACCAGGGATCACTGACTGGACTTTGTTGTATTGCCATAGCCAAAGCAATCGCACTGATTAGCAACACGGTATCATTCACATGCGGCAGAATTTTCACCCAGCGTTGGCGCAGCTTTGCAGAGTCCTTAATTAACCAAATCCCACGCAGGAAAAACAGCAGAAAACTCAGAATGACACTGCCCACATGGAGCATTTTTAGTACTGCAAAACTCACGACAACCCTCCGCCAATTAACCAGCCATGACTACCCGCCACGGCGCCAGCCACAGTGATCAGGCTTAAACCTAATAAGATACGATGCATACGTAAGATTTTAACAAAAGATTGCGCTGAAACATTTTTGTGTGTCGATGTTGATTGTCGCCTTCGTGCACGAGGTTCCAACACGAACAACATGATTGTAAAAAGCAACCAGATCAGCACCATCGTGTGCATCCACCAATATTGCCATTGTGTAAAACGATACCAAGCGTCCAAAACATGCGTCATATAAAAACCACTTAAACCAACAAACAATGTGGAATAACGCGCCTGAGCAGCAAAGCGGCGTCTGAAATTGTCGAAAAAAACCATAGCCTCAGTTGCTGATTGCATGCGCAACAAAGTAGGCAATAACACAGTCGTCACCATAGCCACGCCGCCAATCCAAAGCACTACACCCAGAACATGCAACACTCTGGCGAAAACAAATTCATCCATTTGATATTTTACTACTTAGAAAAACCTGACTGTTGCCTGATAAGATACATGTGCCGCCATCAATAAATAATTTGTACGGCACATGCTTTAGGGCGCTTCTAAAAATTCAGAGTTCGCCCAAATGCAAGGCGCAGAAAAAATTTTGCAGCGCTGCATATTTTTTATATGTAAGCAATAAATTTTTTCTGTAACACAGCAGTTGGGATGAAATCTGGATTTTTAGAAGTGCCCTTAATTGATTAAGTGCTGACCGTATCAGAAGCCCATTCCTCTGCTTCATCATAATCATTAAACACCGCCACATTTGCATCGATAAAAAGGCTGGGAACCCATGCACCCCATTTTTGCCATTCATCGTCAGTAACAACAGCAACCCTATTAAATTCACTACCATGGTCACGCATGAACTTAATCTCTTCCCATGCAACATCTACGGTGTAGTCCAACATGTCACGCCAATCAAACAAAAGGTTCGCCTTGCCCTCAAAGTGCGACTGATAAAGCACTTGTTGTTCAAATTCATTATAGTCAGTCAACGTAAATTCACCAATTACTGCAACAATGACTAGATTGTTTTTTTTCTGAATAGTAATCATGACCTCACCCCAAATGATAATAACGCCATCATAGGCAAATAAACGCTCTGGTGCAAATTTTGTATGGCTTTAGGGCTTCAAGAGATCATTTGTGTGTTGTTTTAATACTCAAAATACCACTCAAAGAACCCCCTAAAATTATCAGCCCCATACCTACCCATGCGATGGGCGGATAGTTCTCACTCCAAACCAACATACCCCAAACCCCTGCAAACAATACCGTGCTGTAGCCCAAAGAACTCACAACCAATGTTGTACCGGTACGGTAGGCCCGAGTCATGGCAAGCTGCGCCAATGTTGCTGTCACCCCCAAGCCAATTATCAGCATGACATTATCCAATGTCACCGGATTAAATGTTGTCAACAACAGCCATGCGCCCGTTGTCAACGTACTGATCAAGGTAAAATAAAACACCACACGCCATTCAGATTCACCCAGATTACCCAGATGCCGGACATTCAGATAAGCCATGGCGGCAAAGAAACCGGATGCCAGGCCGGTGACCCCTGCGACCCAATGCTCTTCATCCAATGTCGGTCTTAACAACAAAATAACTCCCACAAAACCAATCGCTATCGTTGCAACCAGTGGCCAATGCAAGTGTTCTTTTAAAATAAGTGTGGAAAACAAGGCCAGAAAAAGCGGCCAACTGTAATTCAATGAAACCGCCGTAGCCAACGGTAATTGGGTAAGACAGTAAAAAAACAACAGCATACCACCCAAACCAAATAACCCACGCCAGCAATGAACTTTCCAATGCGCCGTCACCAAAGAAATACCATAATACCGAACCACCAGATACGTGGCCCATACACCAAATACAGATCGATAAAATACCATCTCAACACTTGAAAAATGTGGCGCACCCAGTTTTACCAACACCCCCATACCAGCAAACATAAACGCAGCAACAAGCATCCATAGTGAACGCATTAATTATCAATCCTAAAGTTTTTGGTTTGCGAAAACGCCACCAGCTACTAGTCGTTCTATGCAACATCGTAAATGATTCGAAGGACTCTTGAACAAATCTAAACCTTTTGAGTTACCTGTGAAATTTACGCCCATTGCCGAATAAACTGCAATTGAGGCAAAGATATCCTGTTACATCACGGTATATTTGCTTTCTGCATAGGGTAGGATGCAATCTCCTGCACTACAAAAATAATCATTTTTGTACCACATTAAGACATGACTATGACGAATCTTGAACTATCTATTATTCTACTTAACAGCAAACAATTACAAAGTTGTGTGCTTATTATACTGTTGTTATTGGTTCGGATTCTCTTTGTCCACCTCATCAAACGCAATAGTGCCATTTTGTCTGAAAGGCAAAGACATTGGGTAACTCGAATAAAAAACCTTACTTGGTCAATTATTTTTATTGGGTTGCTCGGTATTTGGTGGTCAGATTTAAATAACTTTGCTTTTTCAATTGTAGCAGTGGCTCTGGCATTGGTGATCGCAACAAAAGAACTCATTTTGTGCTTTAGCGGCGCATTTATGCGTGCAGGATCTGGTGCATTTTCTATCAACGATTGGATTGAGATTGGCCCACATAGAGGTGAGGTTATTGACTACAATGTCTTTTCTACAACCTTACAAGAGCTGGATAAGACGCCAAACAATTATGCGTATACAGGTAAGACGATTTTGGTTCCTAACAGCCTGTTCTTATCAGAACCTATAAAGAATCTGAACT
This sequence comes from Nitrosomonas sp., assembly GCA_021774075.1. GTDB lineage: Bacteria > Pseudomonadota > Gammaproteobacteria > Burkholderiales > Nitrosomonadaceae > Nitrosomonas. Next base: position 33,101 of record JAJFJK010000063.1, read on the forward strand.
TTTCCAAACGTTATGTATTTCATAGCTTTGATATTATCATTGAACCAAGTGCAAATGTATCCGACCTATGTGACCGGATTATTGCACAGATCAATGTAATTTCCTCCGAATTCCATGAAGT
>JAJFJK010000064.1 GCA_021774075.1 Nitrosomonas sp.
ACTTCTTATTGAAATTAACAGCTAGCTTGTGCAGCCACTTCACCCTGCTTTCATAAGTGACATTGATCTTCCTAAAGTTGTAATCATCGAAATAGCCTGGGGAGATTTCAAGGAATTGGCATAGTTCACGCATGAATTTGAACATATCACGATTCATTTCTTTGAAAAACATCACCTTGATCTGGTGCTCCGGAAACCGCTGGTAATAGTGCCCGAGGTAATCGGCATAACGACCAAAACTGAACACTTTTAAATTCCATTCGTCAATACCAAGCTCGGCAGGAGTCAGGGCAATCGGGCTTAAAAACGCTTGAAAACAGAAACTAGATGAGGTATTAAGTCTATCATTTTGATTTTAAATGGTAAACAAACTAACACCCTCGATTATTCATCACTTTTCAAGTATTGAAAACCCAAGACTAGACAGACAAAATGCTTAAAGGCCGGTTGGAACAATAATTATTTACTTCGGATTATTGGCGTTATTTAAGCCCGATTGCCCTGCGGCAGGAGTTTTCTGCCCGGAGTCATAGGCGACACACTTGTCGATGTACTCCTCAAAACCCAATTCCGCACTAAGATTCAGTTCGTCGGTGCTTGTGGAAAAGGGCTGGGCGGTGCTGGGTTTATTGGAACACTCCTGGCGTGGAAAGCAAAACAAGAAGGCCATGTCGTTACGGTCTTCGATACATTTGAGTATGGCAGCGGCCCCGCCTTCCATCTTGTGAAGGCTGGGATTCGCTGCGTGAATGGTGATGTCTCTGACTCCAATCAATTGGAGGAGGTTATCAAGGACAAGGAATTTGTATTCCACCTTGCGGGGATGGTAGGATTTCCCCTGTGCCAACGAGAAAATGAGAAGACCCATCGCGCAATGTAAAGGGCACGGAAAATCTGGCTATGTTGCTAGACAAGTACAACATCGAAGGTTGCATCAATGCCTCGTCAGGGTCGATTTATGGCAAGAATAATGATGTCTGCGATGAAACTACGAAGTGCAATCCCCAATCGGTGTATGGCCAGACAAAACTGCTGGCGGAGGAAATCCTGGAGCATCGAGCGGTACACCTTAGATTTGCCACGCTCTACGGAGCTTCGCCGTGTATGCGGTTCGATCTCCTGCCAATCAACACCGGCTATCAACCAATTCCACTGTGCTTGCGTCAACGTAAAACAGCGTTCATTTAACTTCGGCCAAACAAATTTACCCTGATGTAAACGGCGCTGGCATAACCACACACCTGTGCCATCCCACAGCAACACTTTGATGCGATTACTGGCACGATTGCAAAACACAAAAGCTGACCCCACACAGGGGGCGTGTTGCAAAGACTGCTGCACCACCATCGACAAACCATCAATCCCACGGCGCATATCAACCGGCTCAACCGCCAGCCAGATCTTTCCCGGATTGGTAATCAGTCCAGACATTTCAATAACTGCCCCAGCCATTGTGGTGATACATCTGCAGGCAACTCCAACGTATGACCACCTGGCCAGCGTAGCCACAACGAGCCGGATGAAGAAGTTTCTGATTTGATCTCGATTGGAATCAAAGTCGGTGCAGCTGAGGCAACCTGTTGAGAACGATAAAACCGCAGCCAGTTCGAAAACGTTTTGGAATTCAGCTTATGCTGACGACAATAGGCGACTTGCGATAATCCACTCGACTGCCAAGCTATTATATGTTCTTGCTGCTGTGTGGGTAATGCCATCGGTTATCCTCCTGAAAAGTGTTTGAGGATAATCGAGGTTATTGAAAGTTTTTAGATGGTGGCGTTGGACGCTTACGATAGACTTACTACAAGCGGGCTACAAGGGAGAGTGAAAATTGCGGCGGGGATGTCCCGGGTACCCCACATTTGAACAAAATGTAATCAATATGGCCGATATTTTAAGCCCATTAACCGGCAAAACATGGAAAAACTCAACCACTATGCACTGAAAGTGCATAGGTTGTAATCGGACTGAAAGTCCTCATTCAAGAATGATATTTCCCGTATCTTTGTTTGAGGGATGACGATGATGTTCTAAATATTCTTGAACCATCTCATCTGTTACATTGCCTGTTGACCAAGCTCCATATCCTATTGCCCAGAAATGTCGCCCCCAATAACGCTTTCTTCAATACTGGAAATTCTCTCTAGAGATTTCGTGATGTACGACCTTTCAGCCTTTTCACCAAATCACTAATTGATACCCGCGATGGATATTCTATATGCATATGAATGTGATCTTTACTCACAACACCCTTCAATATCTGCACATCTTCAGCATCACAGATCTGCATAATTTTTTCTCGACAGCGACTCTGAATATCTTTCTTCAAAACCGGATACCTATATTTCGTGACCCAAACCAAATGAACCATTAAGCTTGTAATCGTGTGCCCACTGCGTCTTTGTTCGTCCATAAACTACAGAATAGCATAATGAGTAGCAGCTAAAGCCTTGCACTAAAGTGCATAGTTTTGAACTAGCAATCTGGGACAATAAAAGTAAGGAGCCTTCAAAAACCTTGTCCCGGGCTGGTTTCAAGGGGAAGTGAAAATTGTGGCGGGGATGTCCCGGGTACCCCAAGTTATGGGGAAAAACACTAGTATTTCATTAGGGAGTCATTTTGAAGGATTTATCAATGAACAAGTTCTGCAAGGACGATATGGATCAGCCAGTGAAGTAATTCGGGCGAGTTTGCGTCTTCTTGAAGAACAAGAGCAAGAAAAAGTATTGCGACAAGCCTTAATCGAAGGCGAACAAAGTGAGGATGCTGGAGAGCTGAATATAGAAGTTATCAATCGGAAAATTAAGAAGAAAACAGGGTTAACACCCAAGCAAGAACAAAAAATTAAAAACCCACCTCATCCCGGGAAATCTGTTCGTGTTGACTGTTTAGAACCGTTTGGCTTATCAATTACAGCTTGTACAAGAGTTCTCGGCGTAACACGACAAACGCTTAATAATCTATTAAATGAAAATTCTGACATTACTGTAGATATGGCGGTACGTCTCGCTAAAGCTTTTGGGAGCACTCCAGAATATTGGTTGCGAATGCAACTTGCTTATGATCTTGCTCAAGCGTTAGAGAATGAAGATAAAGTCAAAGTGAAACGCTTGTAAACAGCCCGCAAACATAAGTTAAAACCCACATTAGCTGCAAATATAAAATATCAATTTTTAGCGTTCAATCCCTGAAAAAATGATATGTCAGTAAGGCCCAGTGCCCACGAAGCTGTATATGGATTCATTTTCATCCAAGTCTCTGATTTTAGATGAGGTAACGATTGCGAGGTATGATTTATAATCAGTCAATATGATGTGGACAAGTTAGTTGACGCAAGACAAGCAAATCTTAAAATCGATATTTCGGCTGAAAACTAATATGTTCAGGGCTCTCAAAGGCGCCACATTACAAACTGTTGTTATGGTCAAATAACCCCACCAGGTTGGTTTACCTACTTGATTGTGGACACGAATCTTACGTAGGATGCCCACCCAGTATCCTTACCCTGGCCCTGACTGAGAATATGTTCATTTCCTGAGTTGGCCCAAAGTTTATCACCGGTTTCCCAGCCGCTGTGCCGGTACCAGACGAGGCTGCCATCATTTTTGATTGCGTACAGTACACCGTCGCCTGCACTCATAGTGCTGGCGAAAGCGCTCCAGCCCCCACCTTGGAAGTTTCCGCGCGCCATTTCTCGTTCGTTGTTAAAGTTAGCCCAGTGGCTTCCGCCACGGAGACGATCCAAATGCTTATACCAGACAAGTGAACCGTTTGATGTTACCGCGTGAAGGACAGTGTCGTTATCTCCAACGCCGGGTTGACGTCGATATCTCCGGTCACTCGGGAGTAGCATTGAGCCGCGGATAGGTCGTCCAGATTCTTGGGAAACCCAGCATCGTCTCGTAGCCAATACACATCGAGTAGTGGTGATGATGAAGAGGAATTGGCTGCCTCAATGTCAACTCCTGCGTCCGTACCATCAAACCATTGAAGTCGCATTGGCATAAGGTCGCTCCCCCAGAAAGTAGGGCTCCCTAGTTTTCCCGCAGGTGCTCCATATACATTAAGCAAGATGGTGCGTTTCGTAGTGCCATCGCCCGATGGCTTTGACTCCAAGAGTTGATTGGTACCCCACAAAAGCACATCGCCAACCACAACATCGTCGCCACTGGTTTTCGAGTTAAGTTTTTTGTCCTCTCCAGGGCCGATACCCAGAGGTATTTCTTTCAAGTCTCCCGAAGAATCGGTCATGACATGCCAAACAGCCAGACCGGTTTCAGCAACATTTTCGTCATATCCACCTCCATCAGCCCTTGGATTTCTATATTCAAGGAGGAAATACTCGGAGGTGCCCCTGCCAGAGTCATAGAGTAGGATAGTTCTGTGTCTCTCGTCGATCCACGGTTTGGTATTGGGTGCACGAAGTGATTGGCATCCAAAGGGTTCAGCGAGATCCGCTATCCTTGGTTCTTGCCAAGCGAACTGAAGTTTGTGCCATGGATCCAGGTGGACGTACTGATCAGTGCGGTCGGGAGCGTCGCGAGCGCCTCCAACGGTACACTCCATCAATGTGGCGCGGTTATTCAAGCACAAGCCAAAACTCCACGGTCCATAGTTGTCTTTTGTGCCCAAGGAGTGGCTAAGCTCGTGTGCCACAGAGGCGAATGAAGCATGTTCCGATGCAGATCCGATGCTGGGACAGATGCTCACGTTGCTACCTTTAGGAATAAAGCAAGATGGTTTCGTACCTCGGTTTGTGGCATTGGTATTGGCACCCTTGCCATCTGGGTCGGCATCTTTGGTAGCAATTATGAGAAAAATTATTAGTTCCTGTTTGCTGATGGTCCCGTCGCCATCTCGATCAAAGCTATTGAAGTCGACGTCGGGCGCCACCAGATCGACGGCTATGCGTCGATACATCTGCTCGAATACTTAGTATCGAGGTCGACGTCTGGCGCCACCTGCACTCCTGGATGTTCGTAGACTGCTGTGACACCCGAACCCGCTGGCACTATACCCAATGCACCGAGCGACATTTCTTGAAAAAAGTCACGTACGTTGGGTTTGTTAGGTCCAAAGAAAAGTTTCTCGAAGTGAGCTGGTGTGTGCCGCGGAGCAAATGCGAAGGAGTTTTTATCTTCCAGGAGGATAACTAGCACTGGAATCGTCCCCTGCGCTCTTGCTTCCAGTCGCCCCAAGCCGAAGTCATCGGCTTGGGGCGACTCGTCTGCGATGGCTGTAGGCGTGGAACCTAGAGTCAGCAACACCAAAGCGATAAGAAATAGCACGAGCACAAGATAGGATCCTAAGGTTTTCGACATTGACAACCTCATCATCTGGTATATAGGAAAATAAACATCCTTTTTCATCAATCTGAAAAGAATCAAAAACTCAATAATCTGCCAACCAAACCAACAGGTCATACCGTAGTAGCGATTAAAAAAGCTTTTGCAGTTTATAACATATTAAGAACGCAACAAACTAATAATAAAGAAACAATTCTAAGTTCTAAGTGAAAACAAAACCTCACCTTTTGTTTTTTAGGCGATATCATTGTTAAATGTAGAACTTAAAAATACCATGCCTTCAGTAGAGCAAATTTTAACTTTTCTCTTTTGACTTATATCAAAAAACCGGTTCATCCGGTAAGTACGCACTTATGGGCTCAACCGACCAGAACATAATTGGTCTCATGCAGTGCCATAATTTTTAGCTTAAAGAACTCTACGTCTCTGAAACCATAGGCCATTTTATGCAAGGTTTTAATCTTGTTGTTGGTGCCTTCCAGCGGCCCTGTTGATAAGCCGTCAAAGTCAAAATAAGCAAGGATACCTGAGCGA
>JAJFJK010000065.1 GCA_021774075.1 Nitrosomonas sp.
GATAAAGGAGAGAAAGATGTTTTCGAAGCTATGGCTGAAGTTAGTTATGGTAGTGTGTGGCGGGATGCTGATAGCATCTGCGCATGCGATACCTACGGTGCCGGATGAGACGTTTGAGGCATTGAATGTGGAACGTGGAGCGACGCCTAAGGTGTTGTACGATGCGCTGGTTAAGCGTTACAAGGATCCAGCGCAAGGTGCGGGTTCTGGCAGCATGGCGGAATACTGGGAGCCGATTCCTTATAGTATTTACCTTGATCCGGCGACATTCTATACCCCACCGACCTCGATGAGAGAAAAGGCAAGCCGTGCTGAATGTGTGGAATGCCACACTGACGAATCACCGGTATGGGTACAAGCCTGGGAGCGCAGCACACACGCGAACCTGGACAAAGTCCGTAACTTAAAGCCAAGCGATCCGACTTTTTACAAGAAGGCCAAACTTGAAGACGTAGAGAAAAACCTGCGCTCATTAGGTAAACTTGGCGCTAACGAACCACTGAAAGAAGTGGGTTGTATTGACTGTCACGTAGCGATCAACGCGAAGACAGACGCAGAGCACTCCGAAGACCTGATCATGCCGACAGCGGATGTATGTGGTGCCTGTCACCTGCAGGAATTTGCGGAACGTGAATCAGAACGTGACACCATGATCTGGCCTGACGGTCAGTGGCCTGATGGACGTCCATCACACGCACTGGACTACGCAGCGAATGTAGAGACCACCATTTGGGCGGCGATGCCACAACGTGAAGTAGCTGAAGGCTGCTCCATGTGTCACACCAACCAAAACAAATGTGACTCCTGCCACACCCGTCACGAATTCTCAGCAGCGGAATCACGTAAGCCAGAAGCCTGCGCGACCTGCCACAGTGGTGTTGACCACAACAACTGGGAAGCGTACTCCATGTCCAAGCACGGCAAGATGGTCGCCATGCTCGGTAACGACTGGAACTGGGACGTAGAACTGAAAGACGCGTATGAAAAAGGTGGCCAAAGTGCACCAACCTGTGCGGGTTGCCACATGGAATATGAAGGCGAATACAGCCACAATATGGTGAGAAAAGTACGTTGGGCGAACTATCCGTTCGTACCGGGTATTGTTGAGAACATCACCAGTGACTGGTCAGAAGATCGTCTGGACTCATGGGTTATCACCTGTACCCAATGTCACTCAGAGCGATTTGCGCGTTCATATTTAGACCTCATGGACAACGGCACCATTGCTGGACTGGCGAAATACCAGGATGCACATGACGTCGTAGAAGCCCTTTACGAAGAAGGCCTGCTGGCTGGACAAAAGACCAACCGTCCTGCACCACCAGCACCTGAGAAGCCAGGCTTCGGTATCTTCTCACAGCTATTCTGGTCATCTGGTAACAACCCAGCATCAATGGAACTGAAAGTTCTGGAAATGGGTGAAAATGACCTGGCCAAAATGCACGTTGGTTTAGCCCACGTCAATCCAGGTGGTTGGACCTACACCGAAGGTTGGGGCCCGATGAACCGCGCGTATGTAGAAGTGCAAGACGAAAACTTCCGCATTCGTGAAATGGTAGCACTGCAAGAACGCGTTCAGAAACTTGAAGGCAGACGCACCAGCTTACTCGACTTAGACAGCACAGCACAGCAAATCTCGCTGGGCGGCTTAGGTGGTGGAATGCTGCTGGCAGGTACCTTAGCGCTGGCAGGCTGGCATAGACGCAAGCAAAGCTAAGATTTGATACCCGCTAATCAAACAGATCGTGCCACTCCGGTGGCACGATCCGGGGACAAACTACTCCCGTCATTAGGCATACTCCTGGTGACGGGAGGTTTAGTTTTATTGGGCTGGTTTGCGTATCTTTGGTTCGGCCCGGTACCGGCACCGTATCAATATGAACTGGTCAAAGAAGGCAACCCCGCAGCATTTCCGGAACTCGAACTTGACGCCTGGCCAGACCTGCAACTCAAGCAATACGACGTACAAGTAGAAGACGTAAGAAAGCCCGTTGCACAAGCGATTGTGGCACAACAAGGCAACACACCCGTCCTCATAAGCTGGCAAAACAACACCCGTGACATCCTGCACACACTGGATCGCAAAGTCTCTGAACTCAGTGCTGTAGCTACAGCCATCAAAGCACACGCTGAACAAGGCGCCCTCATACTTGGCTGGTGGGACACCTCGCGGCAAATGAACCTGCTCAGTGGCCACGAAACACTATTTAGCAGTCACATGAACGAACCACTCATCATCCCAATGGACTGGGTTGAACAAAGTGGCGACATACGCGACTACGAAGAACAATTTTGGAAAAGCAGTGCCAGTCAGCAAGAACGCGACCAATTCAAACAATTTGGCGCGGCGCTGACCTCTACACCTGTAGAAGGCATTGCAAAACTACGTGCACTCGTTGGCTCCGAGCGCGAAGCCTACCTCATCGTACACGTCACAGACCTGTACAGACTAGGCCTCATCTATCCGGACAAACTTGGTGTTGCGTATCAAAACCTGCCCCTGACCGGCAACATGCACGGCATGATCAACCAAATGAAAGTGCAACTGGCACAAAATGACTTTGATACCTACACCCTGCAATCGATATCGGACTCGGAAATCAGAGTATTCTTTTTAAGTGACGAACAAAGCAGCGAAACCCTGCTAGCCAAAATGCTGCCCTTTACAGAAAAAGACAGCCCGCTGGAACTGGAAGTGGCGCAACTGACCTACCAAAACGGTAGCTACTGGGTATACAAGATTCCATAAGCATAGAAACAACAGAACAGCATAGACGCAACAAAAAAGCCACAAACACAAAATAAAAGTCCACGTTAATCACATAAGCATTTACACACACAGGTGATAGCGTACAATACGCGGCATATAATTACGAACTAAAAAGTATAAAGGAGGAAGTATGAAACACCCAATAACCTACATACTGGCAATCATAGCAATGTTTGCATTTCTCACGGGCAGTGCTGTTGCGCAGACCTTTGAAGGACGTAGCAAATGCAGCTCCTGCCACAAAGCGCAAGCCAAATCATGGCGCGACACAGCGCATGCCAAGGCCATGCGATCACTCAGACCTGGCACACGCGAAGAAGCCAAAGTCAAAGCTGGCTTGGACCCTGACAAAGACTACACCAAAGACCCTGACTGCGTAGGCTGTCACGTTGATGGTTGGGAACAACGCGGTGGTTACACCATTGAGCGCCCAAGACGCCAACTAGCAGCAGTTGGCTGTGAATCCTGCCATGGTGCAGGCAGAGACTACCGTGGTGAACACCGTAAAGGTGGACAAGCATTTGAGCGCAACGGCACCACCATGGAACGCTCACGTTTAGTCGCCAGAGGCCAGGACTATGAATTTGAAGAAGCCTGCAAAGCCTGCCATCTGAACTACGAAGGCTCCGGCTGGGAAGGCAACAACCCACCGTACACCCCGTTCACCCCTGAAGTTGACGAAAAGTACCGATTCAACTTTGACGACATGGTTAGAGATGCTGGTGCGATGCACGAGCACTACAAACTGGACGGTACATTTGTTGGTGAACCGGAATTCAAGTATCACAAAGAATTCCAGGCCAATGCTGAAGTCGCCGTGGATGATGACGACGACGAAGACGACGACGATTAGTAAGGGAGAATACGCATGACTGGTTTACAAAAAGGTGCGATAGGAACCCTGCTGACAGGTGGCCTATTGGGGATAGTCCTGGTAGCGGTAGTGTGGGGCGGTGAAGCAGCCCTCTCGACAGAAGAATTCTGCACCAGCTGTCACTCCATGACCTACACGCAAGATGAGTTGAGGGAATCCACGCACTATGGCGCCTTGGGAGTTAACCCTGGCTGTAAAGATTGCCATATACCGCAAGGCTTCAAGAACTTTCACTTAGCGGTTTATACCCACATTGTGGATGGTACGCGTGAACTGTATTTGGAATTCATGAATGACTACTCGACGCTAGAGAAATTTAACGAACGTCGTTTGATCATGGCGCATGATGCGCGTATGAATCTAAAGAAATGGGACAGCGTCACCTGTCGTGACTGTCACAAGAACCCGGATCCTCCTGGTGCTGATGCGCAAAGAGAGCACGAGAAAATGGAAACGGAAGGTGCGACCTGTATAGACTGTCATCAGAACTTGGTACATGACGAAGCCCCTGAGACCGACCTGGATGCAAGTCTTGCTGCTGGCGAGCTGGTATTGAAGCCGGACGACTGGGATGATGATGATGACTGGGACGACGACGATGATGACTGGGATGATGATTATTAATTGTC
>JAJFJK010000066.1 GCA_021774075.1 Nitrosomonas sp.
TCGCCGATTATATCGTGCCAGAACGACCGGGTAGAAGTGAACCCAGAGCAGTGAAACGAAGGCCCAAACCGTACCAGTTATTAACCGCCCCTCGACAGGAAATGAAGGTGGTTCCGCATAGGGGAAAATACCATGCTAAAGCAGCTTAACTTAGTGCCATTCTGGTCAGAACCCTTTATTTTGACACTTTTTCTTGCCTCTTTTCAAATGTAGTTGAATATGCAAAAAGCATTAGAAAACGTGAATGCAAAACAGTGAGTCAAGCTAAAAATTAGCTTATAATATTTCGCTTTTGATCCGGTTGGACTTTATGATTTAACCGTTCTTTGTATTTCAAGGCAAAATGCAACAAAAGCTTAAATTACCTTCACTGGGAAACATTTCACGTTTTTCTGGTTTTGATGGTTCCAGTGATGCGCTGTTTCTCGCACAACTTGCGCAGCAAGCCAAACCGGTTACGATCTTCACGGCAAATGCGCTTGATGCACAAAGGCTGTTGGAAGAAATTCCATTTTTTGCGGCGGAATTAGAGGTCGTTCTTTTGCCCGATTGGGAAACGCTGCCTTACGATACTTTTTCGCCGCACCATGATTTGGTTTCAGAGCGTCTTGCAACACTTTATCAGGTCATGAATGGCGCATATGATGTGCTGATTGTACCGTTGACCACAGCGCTTTATCGCATGCTGCCACAGGAATATCTTGCGGCGCATACTTTCTTTTTGCAACAAGGCGATGAACTTGATCTGGTTGGATTGCGCAGCCAAATGACGCTCGCAGGCTATGCGCATGTCACGCAGGTTTTTTCACCGGGAGAATATAGTATTCGCGGTGGTTTGATTGATTTGTTTCCGATGGGCAGCCCATTACCGTATCGCATTGATTTGATGGATACTGAAATAGAAACCATCCGCACTTTTGATGTGGATACGCAGCGCAGTATTTATCCGGTTAATGAAATCCGCTTGTTACCGGCACGTGAGTTTCCATTGGATGAGGCTGGGTGCACTTGTTTCCGTGGTAATTTTCGTGAGAAGTTTGAAGGCGATCCATCCAAAAAACAGATTTATAAGGATGTCAGCAAAGGCATTGCGCCAGCAGGTGTCGAATATTATCTGCCGCTGTTTTTTGATGAAACGGCAACACTATTTGATTATCTGCCGGAAAATAGTTTGATTTGTTTGCATCAGGATATTCGACCAGTTATGCAAGAGTTTTGGCGCGATACGCAATCTCGTTATCAGTTATTACATGCCAATATGGAACGCCCATTATTACCACCCGGTGAGTTATTCCTTTCCAGTGATATTTTTTTTGGTAAATTAAAACCCTATGCGCGTATTGAGCTATTGCTTGATACACAAGATGAATCTTCACAAAAAGGAAAATTAACCCAACCTATCCCATCGGTTCAGGTTAACCGGCATGCGGATAATCCGCTGGAAAAACTGGCTGCGTTTGTGGCAACCCATACGCAATCCAGCGGGCGCATTTTGTTGCTGGCGGAGAGTATGGGTAGGCGGGAGTTAATTGCCGAGTATCTTAATACCTATGATTTGTATCCGGATTCATGTCAGGACTATGCGCAGTTTCTGACCAGCAACCAACCCTTAATGCTCGGTGTTGCGCCATTACATAATGGTTTTATTCTGAATGACGCATTACATGCCTTTATTACCGAGAGTGAACTGTATGCAACCCATGTGCATGGGCGGCGTGAACGTGAAGCGCGTAAAACCACATCGACCGACAATATCCTGCGTGATTTGTCTGAGATCAAGCCGGGCGATCCCGTGGTGCACGAACAACATGGTATTGGTCGTTACCTGGGTTTGGTCAGTATGGATGTGGGTGAGGGGGAAGACGGTGAACTGAGTGAATTTTTGTCATTGGAATACGACGGCGGGGACAAGCTTTACGTGCCCGTTTCACAACTTTATTTGATTGGGCGGTATAGTGGCGCGGCACCCGAATCGGCACCGTTGCATAAGCTGGGTAGCAGCCAATGGGATAAAGCCAAGCGCAAAGCGATGCAACAGGTGCGCGATACGGCAGCTGAGTTGCTCAATCTTTATGCGCAGCGTGCCGCGCGTGAAGGGCATAGTTTTGGCCTTCAGCAACATGATTACGATGCGTTTGCGGAAGGTTTTGGTTTTGAGGAAACTGCAGATCAGGCTGCTGCAATCACATCAGTTATTGAAGATTTAAAGTCAAATAAGCCGATGGATCGTTTGATATGTGGTGATGTTGGCTTTGGTAAAACGGAGGTGGCGTTACGTGCGGCTTTTGTTGCTGTCGCCGATGGCAAGCAGGTTGCAGTATTGGTGCCGACGACACTGCTGGCTGAGCAACATTTCCAGAATTTCTCCGACCGCTTTGGTTTGATTGCGGATCAGTGGCCGGTCAAAATTGATGAATTATCACGTTTTCGTTCCGCCAAGGAACAAACGCAGGCATTGACTGGTTTAGCCAAAGGTGAAATAGACATTATTATCGGCACGCATAAACTGATCCAGAAAAGTGTCATATTCAAGAATCTGGGCTTGGTAATCATTGACGAAGAGCACCGCTTTGGCGTGCGACAAAAAGAACAGTTAAAAAAAATGCGTGCCGAAGTGGATGTTTTAACGCTTACGGCAACACCCATTCCACGCACATTAGCCATGTCACTGGAAGGCTTGCGTGATTTTTCTATTATTGCCACAGCGCCGCAACGCCGCCTTGCCATCAGAACATTTGTCAGCAGTTTTTCTATGGGCATTATTCGTGAAGCCTGTTTGCGAGAATTGAAACGTGGCGGGCAAATCTATTTTCTGCATAACGAGGTGAATACCATTCAGCTGATGTATGAAAAACTTTCCGGTTTGTTACCGGAAGCGCGTATCAATATCGCTCATGGGCAAATGCGTGAACGCGATTTGGAACATGTCATGCGTGATTTTTATCAACAGCGGTTTAATATTCTGCTTTGCACCACCATCATTGAAACGGGTATTGATATTCCCAGTGCCAATACGATTATCATCAACAAAGCCCATAAATTTGGGCTGGCTCAATTACATCAATTGCGTGGCCGGGTCGGTCGTTCACATCATCAGGCATATGCTTATCTGTTGACACCTGAGGAAGAGGCATTAGGGTCGCAGGCCAAAAAACGTTTGGATGCGATTCAAGCCATGGAAGAGCTGGGTTCAGGTTTTTACCTTGCTATGCATGATTTGGAAATTCGTGGTGCCGGTGCCGTGTTAAGCGAATCACAAAGTGGAGAAATGCAGGAAATTGGTTTCAGTCTGTATAGTTCCATGCTGGATAGTGCAATTCAGTCATTAAAAGCAGGTCATGAGCCGGATATGCAACATCCATTGGGTGTTGCCACAGAAATTAATTTGCATGTTCCCGCTTTATTGCCGGATGACTATTGTCATGATATTCACGAGCGCCTGGTTTTATATAAGCGCATGGCGAATTGCGAGAATGATGAAGCGCTTGATGACATGCAGCGTGAATTGATTGACCGCTTTGGTTTGCTGCCAAATCCAGCCAGAGCATTGCTCGATTGTCACCGTTTGCGTATTGCGGCGAAGCCTTTGGGAATCATACGGATTGATGCCAATTCTGAAAGTATTCAGGTTCACTTCGTGCCGAACCCACCGATTAATCCGGTAGAAATAATTAAGTTGATACAAAGCAGCCGGGAATATTCACTATCAGGGCCGGACCGACTTAAAATCCAAATTCAGATTCCTGAAGTTGATAAACGTGTTTTACGAATTAAGCATTTGATTCGTGAATTGGCGAGTCCTGAATAAAAGACTTACTTATGGGCGCTTCTAAAAATTCAGAGTTCGACCAAATGCAAGGCGCAGAAAAAATTTTGCAGCGCAGCATATGTTTTATATGTAGAGCCTCTTGCAAAACTCATAAAAATAAAGGGAATTATGTGGCTGGAACAGCCAAGAAAGAAAAGAACTTGCTCATAAATGGTAAAATAGAGGCATCAAAGACAATCTAAAAGCAACTATAAATGAGCAAGTTAAGAGAG
>JAJFJK010000067.1 GCA_021774075.1 Nitrosomonas sp.
GCCTGTTTCAGCCATGCTTTCGATACCATTTGTTGCAACCTCTTTCGGTTGCCAGAAGTTAACCAGCGCATTATGTGTTGCACCAATTAGTCCGGAAAAATGTGCTAACCCAGCAGGGTATTCATAGGGATGTGATTGCTCACTCCAAGTACTGGTAAAAGTAACTTGGTAAGTAGCTGTGGGCGTTATGGATAATTGTTCAACCTGATTGACCAGATAAGTGCCATCCAAATTTAATTGAATGGTTGCATTATAAAAATTTTCATCAAAAAACAAATGCTCTAAAGTAATTTCATCTTTGTCTGTGATGTTGACTTGCCCTGTACTCAAATCCAGGGCTTGCCCTTGAGCTGTAGCGACAAAAGCCAGGGATAATGCTATAACGACAATAAAATACTTGATGAATGACATGGTTAAACCCGCTAAGAAAGTTTATTTATTATAAATTATTGCGTGAGATTTTTAACCATTTTTCATTAACATACTGTTTTTATGCCTTACGCTTATGAGTAACCGCCGAAACTTTTACCGTATTCTACGTGTTCAGCCAGATGCTACGCATGATGTCATTCAGCAGAGCTATCGCTCGTTGATGCAAAAATTGCGGCTACATCCGGACCTTGGTGGAGAAGACCGTGATGCAGGCATCATTAACCAAGCTTATGCGACACTACGCAATCCCAAAATGCGTGCTGCATACGATGCTGAATTACTCAGCCGCTATAACATCAAGACCCTATCTGCAGGCGGCGTATTCAGCTCTAATACAACCACGTCAGATGAATATGAATCAACCTATAATCTTAACAATCGGCGAAACTATTACAGGATATTGCATATTCAGAACGATGCAGAACCGGAAATAATCAAAGCGAGTTATCGCGCACTTTCTACACAATTAACAGGAAAAGATCAGCAGTTATTAGATGAAGCCTTTTATGTCGTAGGAAACCAGAGGCGGCGACGACAATACGATACTTTGTTAAGGTTACACACACATAGGGCAAGTATCGGAAAATTGCAGTGCGCGGAACACTTAACAATACAACCGGATAGCAATATCACGACGCCACTCTCAACAGTAGCGCAAACAAGTCAGCCAACAAATTCACAGGAAATTGCTGTAAATCAAGCGTACCAATCGGCAATTAAGTATTACTGCAAATTTTGCAAAACGCCCTATACCAATGGGAATTTTATGGAACTGGAGCAGTTTTGCAGGGAATGTTCGAGCCCATTATCTTTGCCGGCTGATATTTTTGCCAATACGCCACGTCGCAGCCTTCCCCGCATACAACAATCTGAGAATGCCAATATCTATGAGTATTGGCCTGGAAACCCGATACAGGTACTACTTGAAGACTTGTCGCCAACGGGTTTAAATTTTTCTTTACCGCAATCACTCGACATTAGCCAAGTAATTAAAGTAGATGCCAATCATTTTAATGCTGTAGCGCAAATTGTATATTGTCGAAACGATAACGCAACAAACAGTATCGGAGCCAGTTTTCTTACCATCGAATTTCTGCGTACAACAGGCAGCTTCTTATCAACATCGGCTTGAATCTAATACCACAATGGTGTTTAAAGTGAGTTGCGGTTGTTTCTGTCAAAACGCAGAAAACAGCTCCTATCTCTTTTCCCACATTTGATTTACGGAGTCATTAAATCAGGACAACCATTTAATGCAAACTTTAATCATTCACCGCTTGCAATTCAAGACAGCATATGACGCCGTTTTGTTTGAGTTAAAAAACAACCGGGAAGGTGGGATTGGTGAAGTTACTGAGTATGCTTGGAGAGGGAGAAGAGTTGCAGGTTAGCATTCCACGATCAGCGGTTTAGCTGTTCACCATGACAAAATTTCTTGTTTGACATCATGTGGCAGTTCTATCCGATCAGTTAACGCCTTGTTTGAGGCATTGAATTCCCTCATGATGGCCGTTCTTTGGTCATCATCAAGATACCCTTTATTATTACTCAATAGAGGAAGTCTGTCTTTGTATTTTGAAAAAAAATCAACGAGTTTATAGTTAATTTTCAAATTCAGGCTATTCGAAAAACGTATTATTTTTATGCAGGAGGCTGGCAATCGTTTGTTTTTGGAACAATTTTCTACGTCAATTGTTTTATCGCATAAGTCTATTAACGACAAAAATTCTCTGGCGGGATTGAATCCTTTTTTCCTGCTATTGAAGATGCCGATTACTATGTTTTCTTTTTCTGTTACTTGCAAAATATTTTTGAACAGCAAGTTGTAGTCTGCAATATTTCTTGCCTTGGGATACCATGTTTCGAATGTGTCGCTGATGCCATTCTTGACTACTTGCTGATACAGTGATTCGAGAAAAGTGTCTTGCCGACGCAGGTTGACAATGAATTTGATGTCCCTATTTTTGAAGATAGCCAGCATTGGCGCAAGTCTTTTAAATTCATCCAAAAAAGTCAGTAGTTCACTGCTTATGATGAGGTGTTTGTCGCTATGTTGTGTGTGCTCAGCAGCCAGCTCCTGGAGAACCTTGCTCTTGTGTTTTTGAATGTCTTTTTGAACATAATCAGGACCTTGGTGTAGCCCGAGCGTCCAGATTAAATCATGGTGGCATTGTGAACCAATGTTAAGTCCAGTGTTAGCATAGTGATAACCATGCTTGTTCAAGAAGTGGTCGTTCTTGAATAAGAAATTTTGGATGCTTGATGTGGCGGTTTTGGGCAGTCCAATATGGATATACAGTTTCTTCATTGCTCAATCTTCTTCGAAGGGGTGAGTGACAATCTGGTTGCTGAGATTTCGTTGGATGGTCTGTCACTGACAGGTGTCACTTTGGTGGTCCTGGCATTACCGTCGCGTTGGATCATCGAAGGTACACCTCCTTGAAGAGTAAAAGAGTAAAGGGATCGGATTTGAATGGCACTAAGTTAAGCTGCTTTATCCTATCCTGGGTCCACATCGCTAAGCTGACAAAACTATTTAGACCAAATTCCTTCAAACCTGGCGCCCTTTCCGTGTTGGTAACCGGCTATAACTCTGGTTAAGTAACCATTCCCAAGCATAGTATTGTATTCGCTTTGAAATTTGGTGGCAGTTAAATTATATTTCTCCCACCATGAATTATAATTTGGCTGATTTTTATACCATATGGCACTTAGTCGTGGCTTGCCGCCTCTAACATAACCATCCAGGTAGACTAACTTGAACTTTTGTTTGTTCGTGTATTGATCGAAGGCAGCAACAAATTCTTGTAAAGTCAGTACTGGTTTTAGGTAAAAACCACCCGTTTTTTTCTTTTCCCACAACGCAGTCACATATATTTTGCCATTTACGTCCACACAGGATACATTCGTTGGAACCCAGCCCGCTTTCATATATTTCGCGAAGTTACTTTCATGCCATGCCAGGGACCTCCCATGATACGCAAACCATTTAACCGATGTATCCTTTTTCCAAACTGCAGCATAGCGAATGTAGCCTTTCAATAGATAGGAATTTATATTGATAAGGCGGTAACCAGCATTCGCCCTTTTGTCGAATTCAGTTTGATATTTAGCCGAACCCATATGATGACGGGCCGCCCAGGCTACCCCCTTGGAAGATCTAAAAATAACGTTGAAATAAGTATTGCTATTCACATTATATCCATCTACCCAAATGGGATAATAGCCGCAAGTCCAAACCTTATCGAATTCCTCCTGATATTTACTTTCATGCACGCCGAATCTACAGACTTCACCCCAGTTTGAGGGATACTCGCAATAGGGATGTTTACTCGAGATAAAGCATGCTTTACTTTTTAGTCCGGGAATACCTTCGGTATTTAATTTCGACCAATTAATATTGGATTTAGGTTTAGGATACTTCGCCTGCCCAATGACATAAGAAGTATTAAAAAGTAAAGGTCGATACGCACCTGCTTCAGGTTTATTGGCATTGGTGTAGGTTTTAATATGAATATGCAGATGCGGCCCTGAAGAATTCCCTGAATTCCCGGCTTTTCCCAAAATATCACCTTTCTTCACCGTAGCCCCTTTTTGCAGAAACTTTTTGGTGAGCGATCCCTTTTGCATATGCGCATAAAGGGCAACAACATTTCCATGTTTTATATAAAAGTGATTTCCGCCCCCTCCATAGTCAAAAACTCCCCACAGCTCATCTTTTTGTTTTTTCATTTGAGCATCGGTCGATGCGGGAGACCAATTGTTAGGCACTTTGTTTTCAAAATGCATCACTTTCCCATCGGCCATGGCTCTTATAGGTTTTCCCCAAATCCTGTAATGATCATTCTCACTCCAATCTTTGCCTGGATGCAAATCTCTCCATGCGCTACTCTTGTAACCCTGCACGCCTAAATCGTAAGCAAAAACCTGATCTCCACCACCATGCATAGAGTAACCGACAACATGTTCATCTTTTTCAAAGTCACTATCGTCGAAAGGAAAGGCAAGACCTAAGTCGTAAGTCTTTAATTTATTCGTAAGCGCGATTGAGCCTAAATAGCCTTTAAAATAGAAACTTAGTTTGATGCTCGTTGGAAATGGCGCATCCAAAAATACAACATCTCCATTTTCATGATATGGGCGACTATTTTGCCACGCCCAAGCGTACCCCGGATCAATGATTAATTGATCGGAAGGAAGGTATACATCTTTCTTAACTGTCTGACTTCCCTTTTTATATTCCAGAACAACCCTGTCTAAGTCTACCGTACTCGTTCCTTTATTATAAAGAATAGCCCGAACAGACAATTGCGCTAAATTTTCCTCGAGACTTGTAAAACCAGGGGTTGGATGGTAGACGATATGATCGTTTTCTTTCGGCTCCAAACTGATTTCGATATTGGACGGCGCCGATTTCGCTTTTTTGAATATATCGGTTTTTATTTTTTTAACATCAAACTTAAAAGGCGTTTTTGCAGAAAAGTCAAAGTGTCTAACACGAGCAATTCCTCCCGGAGACGTTCGTTTAGTACGTATGCTAGCGGCAGCTCCCGTTCTTTTAATAGCGACTGTCTTTCTCTTCGCGGGGGTTGTTTTTTTTACAAGTGATTTCTTGATCTGGGTGGTTTTTCTACCGATTCTTCTTGTAGCCATGTGCTTCCCCCATTTTTGTGGATAGGTTAATTAAAAGTTTGTGACTTCTGTTTAACACTCACACCGGGCGGCAACTCTTGAATATAGAGCAAAGAAAAAAAGCCCTTTCAATCAAATTAAAATGTACTGGAAGACCGATTGGCTGTCAAACGCATCTGACAAACGGGGGCATACATGTGTACCCTAAAACTTACTCGCAAAACTTGCGCCAGAGACCATCATCAGAATTGACACCTCACAGGGTTTCATGTGGATTTTAAATCAGCTAAGAGGATGTTTCTTTTGGCTATTCCTTGTTACCAATTATGGGAGGGTTAGCTGAAAAACATGATTATGTGCAAAAGCGTCACAATGGCTGACCATTCGCTGCAGACCAAGCCTTGTCTTGAATCATCTGGACAACTCTGAATCCGTCAATATCAAGTAGTCGGAGTACTTGTTGCTTCTGTGGCGGGGACTGAATCTACAACCTTCGGCAAATTTGTCGGAGGTTAGCCCATGGAGAGTTAACAGATGGTGCAGGCCCCAAACTGAGAATCTTAACTCGCGACCTGCCCCATCCTCATGAATATGTCGATGCACTACGAGCAGCGGCACCATTCACCTACTCACTTTCGGCTACCCATGGCAAAGTCTGACATTACCAACTATCTCACTTAGCCGTTGAAACAGTAAGCAGGGTTTTCACATGTCTACAAAGCGCTTGTGTTTTGGCAACAGACAGAAAGGAAGTATAGATTCTCAACCGGCAAGTTCCTCTGTAATAACACTCACGCCGACATGTCAGTTCTACATATCAGCAATGTATATCGATACATAAATCAAAGCCACCAACACGCCGCCTATAATTAAGAAATTGATACCCATTTTTTTAATTGCGTCAGAATCATCTGTCCCAAATAAACTCATATCTGTTTCCCCCTAAAATTATCAAAGCGAAGCGTTAAAATTTTGAACTGAATCAAAACTAGTTTTTTTGATCCAGATCAAAAAAATGCTAAATACAAGCCTCAATAAATCTAGCGCGAATATTGCACCAGTTCGTTATATTTTAGTTTGTACGTATTATGTCTATTGGTTTTTGGGGTTTTGATGAAAATGCAGTTTGTACCCAAGGCCTCACTTGCTGGTTTTTAACTTGTCCTCACTTGAATTCGGGTGAAGGAAGATTAATTGAAGTATGGCAATTATTAAATGGCGGATGGCGTTTCTCTTATCCGCCCTACCGCGCTGAATAGTTACAGTTCCTTTATCTTGGTGTCAATGAATTCTATGCGATTATGCAACCAAGCACGTATAAATTCTAATTCTCCGGTTTCAGGATTATTGACTCCAGCACCGCCCGAGTCAGGCCAACGTTCACGATTCCGTACTCTGGCACTATTAACGTCGGTGTCAATAGAATCCAATTGAGCATGGTATGTCTCAAAGCGTACAATTAATGAAGCTTTGCTGAATAAATTATTTTTAAGTTCATTCCATCTTTGTTTTACTTTAGCATTGAAGCCAGTTTGAGTTAACTGAGATAGTCTTCTAATCAACGCATTTCTCTCCAGATCCCAATAATCAAATGGATCCCATCTTTCGCCTGTCCACCAAATACCAAATGAAGCCTCATAGTCCCATGGAACAAAGAAAAACTTCCCTGAACCACTTCTTGCAAGATAATAATTCTTCTTGAAGGAATCCGCATTTGAAATAACCATTGTCATTAACCATATGTCAACTGCGCTATCAATATCAACTTTATTATCTATTTGGTCAATAAATTCTGTATCACTAGGAGTCTGTCGGATAGGGAGGAAACTAGCAAGATAAATGAGATGCCAGCATCAAATTATCAATAAAATGCATTTGCATTCCCACTTGCTATTAAATGTCAGCATTTAAATGCTATTTATTTCCCACTTTTCTCTTTAAAATTCCTTAAGTGAGATCCTATCCGACAGACTCCTAGGTTAAATATATCACTAGTGGTTAAATATGGAGACCTAAATGTTAGACAAGAAGCGAACAAGGAGGCTGGAAGAAACATAATGCTTGAGACATGAAATATCAGGTCACGTATCGTGTATCCACGTCGAGTAATAGACGCATCATCAAGGCAAGCACCATGAGATAGAGTAGCCACTGCCCAGATAAATATGATGATAGGAACAGCAAGGGCAAGTATGCCCAATCATTTCTCCCGAAACCGCTTCCCTGATGGGGCCAATATGAATTTGATAAGTGGTGATGATTATTAATTTACTCGATCCACAATCTGGCACGAATCAATCCATGTAGTTGGACACCGTTGTCGTCTAAAAAAACCAATTAATGCACTCAACGCAAAAACAGACCAGGAAACGAAGGTGAATACCCCATCAGCAAAATTTTTCCGTTTAACAACTAACAGAAGAAACATAACCAAAAACCCGGCTAGTGCTGTCAGCAAGGGCAAACTAGACCAAGGCAGAACCAGCAGTGATGCAGTCAGTGCAAACCAAGCCACCAACATGACTAGATAAGCCTTGATGGTTCGTATAGCGACACTGAACCAGGGGTTTCCGATGGAGGCACGTAGATACTCACCAGGACCAAAGGTGTACCCCGATTTGAAGCGCCGAATGAGTAATTGGTAGCGTGGGGTGGTGTGACCATAGTGGCGTATAGCAGAAACCTCTATCCGCATAAGACGCCAACCTTTGGCACGTAACCGACAACCAAGTTCCGATTCTTCGTAGGAATGCAGGTTGATGTTCGTGAAATACCCAATATCTTGCAAAGCTGATTTTCTATAAATCCCACCGCCATCAAGATGTCCTACATCACCGGTAATGCGGTAGTTCTGGTTTCTTCGTATACGCGCAGCAAAAATTGGATGGTCCATAGTCATTTCTTCCATCCTTCCACCTATCGCAGCTAGATTGTGCTGATCTCCAAATATATCCAGAGCAGCCTCAATAAATCCGGGCACCAGCTCCATATCACCATCGAGTAGCAGAATAAATTCACCTTGTGCGTACTGGTAACCTAGCTGCGCGCCAACGCCACAACTTCGATCCAGTTTTGATTGCAATCTAAAAACTTTAGCGCCCTCCGCTAATGCGATCTTCACGGTATCATCAACCGAATAGGAGTCAGCAACAATAATTTCAGCAGGAATTTCACCAATGGAAGCTCGGACACTCTGAATTGTTCGAGCTATATTGGCTGACTCATTAAGTGTTTTTATGACAATTGAGACCAACGGAATGCGACCAGTAGACAATTTGTAATACCTCAATTTAAGGTGCATTTCAGACAATTTTTTATATCTATTAAAGACAAAAATTGTATTTAGAAACAATGATTGCGTGACAACAACTCGAACTGAGTCTGTAATTAGGTCACTAGTGTCCTGTTAACTAGCGCTTGAATAAGAACCATGTTTTCATTATTTAACAAGCAGATATGAACATTATTATCAACGAATATTTAACTTTAACTGCTATATTTTAAGGTCGGCTCTTTAGAATGCGAAATTTTTGCATTCGCTGGCTGCGGTAACCAGTTGTAATTTAATAATTAATTCGTCGTGTTGCAAGTATAAGTTAACAGGACACTAGGAGGCTGTCCGAGAATAGAATAATCTACTGCGGAAAAACCATTTTGGTCATATTTCCCGATAATTTTCATTAAATAGAACAACTATTCTCCTCAAATGATCAAAAAGTCTGCCTCAATTATGCTGTTAAGTTAAATGCTTGAACCGAGCTCCTTGAAAGACTTACCAATACCAGTCGTATAACCACTGCATCGAAACCCTTATTGCTTGATATGTTTATAAGCGCCCATATTTGCTTAAAAGTTAATCTGACCCATTAAACCTTCCTCCTCATTAAAGTCAACATCCAGAGCAGTAAGTTATAGGTAACATAAACAACTTTTTTCATCAAACATGAAGATACCAAGAATCGAATATGCTGTCAAACACACTGCTAACTGCTCAAAGCTTGGCAAAAGCATTGTCAATTAAGAGACCATTTTCTTATAGAAGGTAAGCCGTTAAAGCTGGTAATGCTGTGATTTTTGTGACACGATTCATGAGGTTAGGTTTATGGATGAGAGCTAACTAAGTTTTGGTAAGGGTACTGCCAAATTATATTAGGTGACATTAGCGGAATGAATAGTTCAGCGACTCTATATAAACGTCGTTGATTCCCATCTGAAATCATACAATATGCACAGTGTGACTCTATTATCGATTTACCTCATGGAGTTCACAATACCGCACAATGATAATAATCACATCAATCAATGATTAGATATAGTTAAATAGCATTTATGATTATAAGATACAATTAACTCAATAATTGGATTATAGGTTGAAGAAATGCTGGGTTGCTTCCATCTTTTATCTTTTGCGGGTTTTATTTAGATGAGATTATCTATCTGTATTAGATAGATATAGTTGTATATTTTAGTGTGGAAGTCGCGGATTCGAGTACTTTATTATTATGCGTTTAATTATTATTGGACTGTCTGTTATATTTTTTACCTTGTCAGTAATTGTCATGTTTAAAGCATTGGGACTCCCGGTTCACAAAACTTCTTATCAAGACGATTGGAAAGATGTGACGTCTGAGTCAAATGATGTCATAAAGAAATTGACCGAAGATCAGGATGCCAGCAGAGCTCTTGTTGCAGACTTGCAGGTGACAATTGCCCAGCTTGAAGGCAAACTCGCAACAAAAGAAGAAGACCCTGAGAGTATTAAAACTATAGTTGCCGAAAACAAACCACGGACCCTGACGGTCTTTGGCGGTGGTACGTTTCGTTCCGGGGCAGATGTCATAAATGACGTTGCTGTTTCTACGATTGAAAATTTGGTCGAGGAAATATTAGCATTTCCAAGCAGTCGTGTCGTTATAGAAGGTCATACTGATAATATACCGACCGGTAGACTGTCCAGAAACAATATGGATCTGTCATTACTCAGGGCAAAGGCTATCGCGGATATATTGGTTACTCATGGGGTATCTCTCGACCGGATATCAGAAATCGGTTATGGCGATACTCGTCCGATAGGCTCCAACGACACAGAAGAGGGCAGAGCAATAAACCGCAGGGTCGAGGTAAAGCTTATACCTGAAGAGGGGGAGAATTAATGCACATGTACACTGAGCACTTTGGCCTCAGCATACTTCCATTCGAGAATGTGCCGGATCCACTATTTTTTTATGACTATGGGGATCATGCCCGTATACGTGAACAGATATCTGGGTCTTTACAGAGCGGCCGGGGTTTAATCATTGTAACCGGACCGATCGGTTCCGGTAAGACGACCCTCAGCCAGATGATAAAATCTGACTTTCCTGATAGCATCCAATTAATATGGATGGCTGAGCCGCCTGCAAACAGCAATGACCTCTACCTGTTTCTAGCCCAGGAACTAGAATTAAAGCCATCATCGTCTGAGAAGACCTTTGTTATGAGGGACATCAGAAAGGCTCTTTTAAAGATTAATTCTGAAGGGAAGAGGTGCCTGGTCATCATGGATGAATCGCATCTGATGTCAGACGATGTGATCAACGGCATCCGTATGCTGAACAATCTTGAAGAAGGACCAATTAAACTCATCCAGTTACTGCTCCTCGGTCAAGAAGAATTGATGGAAAAGATAAACAAGCCTGAGATGGAACCTTTTAAACAGCGAATCGCCGCACTCGAAAATTTAGGGAAGATGGATGCCGATGTGGTCTGCAAATATGTCACGCATCGCATTCAAGTAGCTGGTGGCACCGCCGCTCTCATTTTAGATACTGGGTGGGAGGCGCTTTCTATTGCATTTAACTCCAGCGGAGGCGGAACACCGCGCACGATTAACTCATTGTGTGACAAGTCATTCCACGTTGCTTTTGAACGGGGAAAGCTAGCCATTGACGCGCAGGATATCTATGAAGCCACGCAGAGACTAGGATTAAGAACAGACGTCTTTCATTACATTGCTTCGCTGAATGCTAGAGAAAGAAAAAGTCAAGAACATCACCCAGCAGCAAATAAGCCCGTTGCGGAAACAGCACCTCCCGATAAAGAACAATCTTCTCCATCGGTTGCCAGCAAAACAGAACAGAGAAGCAGTAAGGCAAAAAGTGAAATTTCTGACACTTTCGGAGTAAAAATTGGTGAAACTGATATGTCCCATAACGACTTTGATGGCATCGCTAAGGAAATTGAAGAAAAATATAATAAAGAAAGATTAAAAGTACCTATTGCATCATTGTTGTTATCAATAACAGCATTCACATTAAGCGTTTTATTCTTTTGCCACCGGGTAGACTCCGCAGGGGTTCTAGATTGTCTCACGGACTTATTCAGTGTTTAGTGTCTGTAGCAATGATTGTTATAAGATGGGGCCGTCAGAAAATACCCTTTTTGAGAAAACCTAAATTCCCGACGTATTGATTAGTTGATGATTTATTGTCCCAAATCGCTAGTTCAAAACTACGCACTTTAGTGCAAGTCTTTAGCTGCTACTCATTATGCTATTCTGTAGTTTATGGACGAACAAAGACGCAGTGGACATACGATTACAAACTTGATGGTTCATTTGGTTTGGGTCACGAAATATAGGTATCCAGTTTTGAAAGTAGATGTTCAGGCTCGCTGTCGAGAAATAATTATGCAGCATCTGTGATGCTGAAGATGTACAGATATTGAAGGGTGTTGTGAGTAAAGGGCACTTCTGAAAACCCAGATTTCATTCCAACTACTGTGTTACAGAAAAAATTTATTGCTTACATATCAAATTTTTTCTGCGCCTTGCATTTGAGCGAACTCTGAATTTTTAGAGGCGCCCTAAAGATCACATTCATAGCAAATCACTAGTGTCCCGTTAACATATACTTGCAACACGAGTAATTAATTATTGAATTACAACTGGTTACCGAATCTGGCGAATGCAAAGATTTTGCATTTTAAAGAGCCTACCTTAAAATATAGCAGTTAAAGTTAAATATTCGTTGATAATAATGTTCATGTCTGCTTGTTGTTAAATAGGGAAAACATGGTTCTTTTCAAGCGCTCTAGTTAACGGGACACTAGGAGGCTGTCCGAGAATAGTGGTCGTAGCGAGGGGAAGTAATTTTGAGTCAGATTTTTTGATCATTTGAGGCGAATAGTTGTTCTATTTAACGAAAATGATCGGGAAATCTGGCCAAAATAGCTTTCCCGCAGTAGATCATTCTATTCTCGGACAGCCTCCTAGTGACCGTAATTACAGACTCAGTTCGAGTTGTTGTCACGCAATCATTGTTTCTAAATACAATTTTTGTCTTTAATAGATATAAAAAATTGTCTGAAATACACCTTAAATTGAGGTATTACAAATTGTCTACTGGTCGCATTCCGTTGGTCTCAATTGTCATAAAAACACTCAAGCAACGGAAATATGATCGAGAATTGTATAAGGAGCGGAATCTGGTTGAGTGTTTATTCCAAAAGATCAAGAAATTTTTTCGTATTGCAACGCGTTATGAAAAACGAAAGCGGAATTATCAATCCTTGTTGTACTTGGTCAGCTCAATTATTTGGCTTTCTTAATTGTTAACGCCCCCTAGGATGCTGTTCGAGAATAGTGGTCGTAGCGAGGGGAAGTAATTTTGAGGTGGATTTTTTGATCATTTGAGGCGCATAGTTGTTCTATTTAACGAAAATGATCGGGAAATCTGACCAAAATAGCTTTCCCGCAGTAGATCATTCTATTCTCGGGCAGCCCCCTAGTACCTAAGTACAATTCCATAAAATATAGCCTTAATTATAATTTGCATTGCCCTGGAAACAATTGCATGGAATGAATTGGGTTAATGTTTAATTAAAGGAGAATTAAAAAAATGAGAAAAACAATACGAATGATGGGTATTGCACTCGTTGTATGGGGGTTATCTGCAGGAGCGGCAAGTTCCGCAACAACTGTTATATCATTTACTGACAATACACTTAGTGGTGGGGGTTTTGAAGCAACTTTTGGCACCAATCCAGTTCTTGGCGCATTTGTAGATCACTTCACCTTCAGTCCTACTGCTGCAATGGCTGGGTCAGGCGGGGGTAGCTTAATCTCTGGGTTTGGTTTCACAGGACCTAGTGTGCTTTTCACAAGCTACGACTTAATAGATACTACTGCCGCAGTAACTGTTGCCAGTGGAGTACTATTTCCTATTCCAAGTTTCACTGGTGTTATAGCTTTTTCAGCATTAGATACTACACATGAATTTGATCTAGTCGTGACGGGTGATCTTGCTCCAAATTTCAATTCGGGTTCGTATACAGGAAACCTGTCTATTTCTCCAGTACCAGAACCAGAAACCTACGCGATGTTGTTGGTTGGTCTTGGCTTAATTGGTTTTGCGGCACGTCGTAGAAACCGTAATTTTAATTAGTGTTTGTGCAAGCTAAGTTTCTGTGCAGACCGAAGCTTAGAATGAGCAGCGTTGATTGTTAACGCTGCTCATATTTATTGAGAAAAGAATGGTTATATGAATGTATTCAATATAAAAAAATAGTGGCTGTAGTAATTGCCGCCGGATTGTTTTCATTTGGTAGCAGCGCTCAAGCGGTGACTTATACGTTTGGCGAAGAATTGTCTGGTGGTGGGCCTCAGTTCGCTGATGTTGCTACGTTGGATATAGTGAATAACGGTGGCGATTGGACATTCACTATGGATATTTTGTCTAATTTAAGCACAATCTTTGGTAGTGGCGCATTCGTGGGCACAATGGCTATTGCTGCAACCAGACCTACAACAGTTTCCACTGCTTTAGGTGGAGACGTAACTGGGGTTTTTGATGCGAATGGTGGTGGTTTTGATTTTAGATTCGATCAAGGAGCTGGTGGTTCATCGGATAGACTTACCAGCGGTGAATCTGTCACGTGGGCAGGCTTTAATATGGGGAGCGTCCTCCCCTGCTGATGGTGATTTGGCGCTTCATGTGCGAGACACAAGCTTTTCGCCGGGTTTATTTGGTATATCTCTCCCGCCCCTGAGTCTGAAACCTACGCCATGTTGTTGGTTGGGTTAGTTCTAGTGGGCTTTGCGGTACGTCGTAGAAGGACAAACGCTTAAAAACTGAATTTATTATATTTCTAAGCAAAAAAGAACCTGCTACTAATGCAGTTTTTTTTGCTTAGAAATAATCATCACTCAATCTGACTGTTTATTGAAAGCATTCTTTTATGTATGAACGCATCACTTGGTACCGGATAGCGCCATTCGGGACTTATCTGTTTTTCATGCTGTTGGCGGATTTGCTGCTGGAATTCGGCTGGAGCGCGGATGATTTGCGCTGGTTTTATGCGGTGAAGATTACCGCTGTTGCTGGTTTGCTTTGGATGTTTAGGAATGCTTATAGCGAGTTGCATCGGCCGCACGGCATAGGTGTCCGCACCTGGGCTGTCGCGATTGCTGCTGGTGTAATCGTGTTTATTGCCTGGATCAACCTGGCTGCGGGCTGGATGGTAACGGGTGAGTCGATCGGTTTTGATCCGCGAAATGACGATGCCAATATCGATTGGCTGCTAGTTGCTGTGAGGCTGGCAGGGGCAGTGCTGGTGGTTCCCTTAATGGAAGAAATTTTCTGGCGATCATTTCTGATGCGCTGGATCACCCATCCAAATTTCCTTACAGTCAAACCGACGCAAGTGGGATTCAAGGCATTTTTTATCACAGCGATACTATTTGCCGTTGCACACAATCTATGGCTTGCCGGGTTATTTGCCGGAGTAGTTTACAATCTATTGTATATGCGTAGCAGCACACTCTGGTCGCCAATTCTTGCGCATGCGGTCACCAATGCTTTGTTAGGCGTGTGGGTAGTCTCTACGGGCAGTTGGGACTTTTGGTAGTCCTGCGCGCGTAGCACTCAAAAGGAGTTCTTTGCTGCAAGAAAGATTATCGCACTTGGTAAGGGATTTGGGTTTGCCGGCATATTTGATCCAGGCTGGCAGCTGCCAAATGCTGAACAACGTACCCGGCTTGTGACAATCTGATTCAGATTGCTGGAAAACCACACGATTGTTTTTTTATGATGTGCCGATTATTACACATTTCTACTTTTTGTTAATAAAGACATTTTGTTCTGATCAACGCTTTGTTGTATGTAGATAAGGCAATTTCAGTGGGCATTATCCCCGCGCAGTACTACCCACACTGTACGCAAGATAATCCATAGGTCTAGCCATAATGACCAGTTTTGCAAGTAATGCAGGTCGTGTTCGATGCGCCGCTTCATTTTATCTAACTCTTCAGTTTCGCCACGCCATCCATTTACCTGAGCCCAACCGGTAATTCCTGGTTTCGCCTTGTGGCGCAGCATATAACCCTTAATAAGCTTGCGGTAGAGCTCGTTGTGAGCTACTGCATGCGGACGTGGGCCGACAATGCTCATTCGTCCCTGCAATACATTAAAAAATTGCGGTAATTCGTCCAGTGATGTACGGCGCAGAAAGGAACCGATTTTCGTAAATCGTTGATCGTTTTTCTGTGCCTGCAAAATGTTTGCGCCGTTATCGCTGACGGTCATGCTGCGAAACTTATAGACAGTGATCTTCTCTCCATTAAGACCATAGCGATGCTGCTTGAAGATAATTGGGCCAGGTGAAGTGATCTTCACGGCTAATGCAATGCATAGCATAAGGGGTAGAAATAAAATAAGTAAGAGTAAAGCAAGTAGAAAATCGCTGGAATTTTTGACTATAGTATTGACGCCATAAAATGGCGTGTTATACATTGAAATCACTGGCATACTACCAATGTTGTCGAAACGAGCTTGCATCAAATCAAATAAAAATATATCCGGTAGGAAGTAGGCCGAGGTAGTAGTATCCGGTAGTGTATCGATAAGATTTTGGATACGTGGTTGGGAGGACATTGGCAAACTTATAAAAACCATTTCTATTTTATGTTTTTGAATGTAATGTAAGGCATCTGATAGTTTACCTAAGCGTGTCCCAAAGTTACCCTTGATTCGAGAGTCGCTACGTTGGTCGAAGAAGCCATGATAGTCTATGAGTAAAAAGGGCTGCTCTGTGATATTTCGAAGAAATTCCAGGCTGGTATTGTTGGCGCCGATAATTACTGAAGAGCGTGACTTGCCTTTCTTACGTACGTTAGCCATACTCAAGCGTGCAACGAGATGGCTTGTGATAAGCATGAGCGGGGTAGCAATTAACCATGTCAGAATAACCTGTTTAGAATAGTGATCGTAAAATTTAGCGGCAAACCCTATTATCATTAAAATAGTAACAATGATGCCCCAACCAATCAATGTGTCACGGATATATGCTAGCAACCTGCCCTTACGCCAGTTACGGTAAATTGCAGTTTGCTCGTAAATATGTGTAGAGATAAAGAATGTGATGATCATCAATACTAAATAGTGCCCAGTAAACTCTTCGTCATATGCCCAGGTGATTAGCACCAGCATGCCCCAGATTATAAAAGGATCTAGCAGGTGCCTAAAAAAGGCCACTATCGGTAAGTCATTAGCTGTCATGGGTTTCCAAAAATATATCGTAGATTGATATTCGCTCCGTTGGCACTAAAGCCGCTGCGAGATGTGTCCAAACTGTTATGGTAGGCCAACAAGCTGATCTGTATGCTTTGGTAAGGAGTGTATATAAGTTTTGTCGATATAGTACGGATGGTGTTATTCCTACCTATTGTGAATCCATCGGTTAAAACCGAAAAACGGTCAAATTTGCGCGTTAGATAAGAAAAATCCCCTTCAATTCTTATTTTCTCTGTTAGGTCCCAGGTTGGAACTACGCTAATGCCAGTATTAAGACTAAAGCTGGCGGTGAGGTTTTGTCTTGCTGAGGTCTCGCGCCAACCATTAAGCGTTAGACCAATTTTTCCGGTGGGCTGCCAGTTATAGACCACACGTCCATTGAATCCACTAAAGTCACGCGCTGAAAATGAGACATTCTTTCGTTCTACCCAGCCACCTAAAAATTGAAGCTGTGATTTTCCAGTGATAATCCATTTGATTTTACCTTTGATCTCATTCTGATCAAAGCCGTTGTCTGTAAATGTTCCATCAGGTGCAAGAAAAAGCTCCGGAAAGTCTCCACGAATAGTCCCAAACTGAATACCAATTGAGCTGTTGTTAGGGGCTATGTAGTCGAGTCCGACTTCAAATCTATTCTCTGTACGGTTAAGAAACCTCAGCCTGTCAAGAGTCGAATCCGAGTTAAGATCGTAATGAGTATAGTCGCCACGTAGACGCCAGCTCGGATGAAAGCGCCAAGCGGCATTAAAATATTCGGTCTGCTCAGTTCGTAGATTTTTTACTCCTGGCGTGAACAAGAACGGCGCCAGTGCCTTAACATTGCTAGCGCCCAGGTTGCCCGAAAAATTATTCCCTACAAACCAGTTCCAATTGCCGCGCAAGTCTCTTGAGGTGTTATTCATCTCAGTGAATCTGTCAAATATAGTTTTACCAAAATTTACATTGGCACTCAGGTGCTGCCGACTGATTTCTTTCTCGAAAATAACTCCACCCACAAAACTCTGGGAAATGTCAAAACGTTTATTGGTTTTTAGAAGAGCTTGGGCGTCAAAATTGTCACGTATACGCAGTATGTTGTCATCAGCAACAACGGTATAATCCAGGTAGGGACGAAACATCCCGCCTATCCCTGTAGCAAGTGAAGACGAACAAAAAGATATCAGACAAATCGCCAGTATTGCAGCTCCTGGTGGAAATGTCCGTAGGTGATTGACCGATAATAGGCATATCGCGACGTGTGCAATGTACTTTAGCATATGAGCAAATGTACCTGTCTTAACAGTTTTTTATTTTTTTCCACTAAATAGCTAAATAGCATACGCTGTCTACCAAGTTATTGTTTTTGTTGTTGCCTGTATCGAGTCTTATGAAGTAGCGCTTCTAATACTGATACTTAAAACTGTTGAATAATTGAATTCATGCTTATAAAATTGATAAGATTTCAATTATCTGAGGATAATTTTAGTTTTTTTGAGTGCTAAATATGCTTTAAGTAACTATTCTCTGGTTTTTTATTATTCGAGACAGATTGAGACTATGTCAATACTAATAATAGCGATATTTTTCCCTTTATTGCCGCTATTTTAACTGTTTTTTTTGTTAAGGGTTATTTTTGTACTTGGTAAGTTAAAGCGAAGGTTGAAAAATAGTGCATCAAAGACTGAAATTATCGGCGTGATTTTTAATCACGAAGCTACGTAAACATGTCTGGCAGCTTATCTTTTTTTTCGTGTATCTATATGCAGTGCAGAATTCATGTAGTATGCATTCTTTCTCTTGACGACTGGGTTCTTATAACGGTTAATAATCACGTCATAATATTACTTGCTTTTCCTGTCTATTCATGCTGGTAGTCTCATGCGTTTAATGGTTTCTTGATATGAAGCAACGATAGCGATCTACGTTACCCTCGGGTTGCTTTTTAATAAGGAAAATCCCTAGTAATTAGGGGCAATGTTGTAATACAATTAAACATTTATGCTTTATGTATTTATTACACATAGTTAGTTTCGTAAGATACAAACTGTATAAAATAAAAACAAATTTAAATTGCACAGTTTTACTAACCTGTCTATTGAATGATTCTTGTGGAGAGCAAAATTGATTTTAGGTGATTTTTTATTGTTTCTGAGAAAGAGATTCAATAATTCTGTGGCTTGCGGGCAGTTATTGCGTGGAATTATTGCGTTCGTTGTCATTGTTGGCTTTTCTGCTTGCAGCAGCGAGCAAAAAGAAAAAGAGCCTGGGCAAGTGCTGGTTAGCGTGAATGGTGAGGAGATCACCATACTCCAACTTAACGATGAAATGAGGCGTGCCGGCGTCCAAGCTGGTCAGCATGAAACTGCGAGTAAGCAATTGTTAGAGTCGTTGATCGCCCGCCAGTTGACTCTAGCCGAGGGAGTACGCAAAAAGCTTGACCGCACCCCTGAAGTCATGCAGGCGATCGAGCGTGCCAAAGCGCAGATTATCGCGCAGGCATACTTGCAGAGCATTGTAAGCAAAGTCGCCACTCCTTCCAAATCTGAGATTGATGAATACTTTCAGAAGCACCCGGAATTCTTTACCCAGCGTAAGCAAATCGATATGACGCTCTTGCTTATCGCTACCCAGGATCTCAGCAGTGAACTCAAATCAACCCTAGATGCTGCAAAGTCGCTGGATGATGTCGCGGTGTGGCTGGACGGGCATAATGTAAAGTATGCACGCAATCAGGTCTCGCGCACTACAGCTGATCTGCCAGTAGAGATGGCGGCGAAGTTTCGGGAGGAAAATAAGGGGCAAATATTTATTCTCAACGAGCAAGAGAATAGCTCGCTAATTTCTGTCAATGCCATTAAGAACAGCCCAGTCACGGCTGTCGCCGCTGCTCCGCAAATCGAGCGATACTTGATTAAAAAAAAGCACAATGAGGCAGCGGAAGCAGAAATTACACGCTTGCGCTCGTCGGCAAAGATCGAATATCTTAACGCACAAGCGCCAGTAGCTAGCGCGGAAGAGCCTGCTGCGATAGTGGATATAAATTTGACAGAAGAGGTGGACGAAGATGGATCAATTGAGCGTGGTGTTAAGGGGCTAATGTTAAAGTGATTTTCTTATCAATAATTTTTATATACCTCTGTAGGCTTAAGTGGTATAAATTAAAGATTCTGAACTAATAAATAGAATGTAACTTATGAAATTATTATTATGGTTGTTTACAATGTTCTTAGTCACGTGGGTTAACACTGTTGGCGCCGTGGATGCTAGGTATGTTCTTCTCGGTCCAGGGGATGTATTGAAGATATCTGTTTATGGTAGTTCGGATCTTGATACTGAGGCGAAGGTGAGTGAATCTGGAAACATTACTTTTCCGCTGTTGGGCGAAGTTGCTGTTGATGGTTTGTCCCCGTCTGCAGCAGAAAAAAAGATAGCAGATCTGCTGGAAAGCGGTGGCCTTCTGCGCAAACCGCAGGTCAGTATTCTTGCCACTTCGTTGCAGAGTCAGCAGGTCTCTGTACTTGGTTACGTCTATAGACAGGGTCGCTATCCTATCGAAGGCAAGCGCAGCTTGATTGATGTGCTCGCTATGGCGGGCGGGGCAAATCCTGATGGTGGTGATCTGGTTACCTTGATACGTGCTGACGGTGGCGAATCCATTAAAAAAGAAGTGATCGACATGTATGTAATGATTCGCTCCAATGAAATGAGTCAGAACTTGAATATACACGGTGGCGATTTCATCTACGTTGAGCGTGCTCCCAGATTTTATATTTATGGCGAAGTGCAACGTGCTGGTGTTTTTCGGCTTGAGCGTAACATGACGGTGGTGCAAGCACTCTCAGTGGGTGGCGGATTGTCTCCGCGTGGCACCGAACGTGGTGTGCGCATCCAGCGTCGTGATGCAGAAGGAAATCTACAGATGCTCGAGGTGAAACTCGGGGAGCTAGTTCAGCCTGATGATGTGGTCTACATTCGGGAAAGTTTGTTTTGATGTGCTTGATGAACCCGTTAGATGGTATAACAGAGTAATACTAGATCAGGAATAAATTAAAATATCCAAATGAATTTTTCCCAGTTTTTTCTTATCCTGCGTGCTCGCTATAAGATCATCTTGCTTGCGCTTGTTGTGACAGTTATGACCACTCTTGTGGTTAGCCTGTCATTATCCAAAACCTACAAGGCAGCCTCGACACTCCTGCTTACCCACATGGGCACAGATCCTGTCACAGGAGTGGTTTTACCTGCGCAACTGATGTCGGGTTATATGGCTACTCAATTGGATGTCATCAACAGCACTAGTACTGCACTGATGGTGGTGGATCGACTCAGTCTGGACCAGAATAATGCTGTTAAACAACAGTTTGAGGATAGTAACAGTGAGAGAGATATTCGTCACTGGTTGGCTAATTCGCTTCTTAAAAGTCTTAGTGTCACACCTTCACGCGATAGCAGTGTAATCAGCATTAACTTCACGGGCGCGGATCCAGTATTTGTTGCGGCTATGGCAAACGCTTTCGCGGAGGCTTATCAGGAGACCAGCATTCAATTAACGGTTGAGCCTTCGCAGAGGGCCGCAGTCTATTTTGCTGACCAGATTAATGTATTGCGTGATACGCTGGAAATAGCTCAGAAAAAACTTTCTCAGTATCAACAGGACGAGGGTATTGTCAATGTAGACTATCGTCTTGATGTCGAAACAAGCAGGCTTAATGAGCTTTCCAGTCAGTTAGTCATGGCTCAAGGGGCGGTGATGGGAGCAACGTCGGGTGAGAATAGCAATAATCGCAGCGGTGAAGGTCAAAGTATTGTTACCAATACGCTGATTAATACCCTCAAGGTGAATTTGG
Organism: Nitrosomonas sp.; assembly: GCA_021774075.1. Lineage (GTDB taxonomy): Bacteria > Pseudomonadota > Gammaproteobacteria > Burkholderiales > Nitrosomonadaceae > Nitrosomonas. Next base: position 21,440 of record JAJFJK010000067.1, read on the forward strand.
CCCGGGCTGAATCAAATTTTGCCGATATCTCACAGAAATTGGGAAGCAATCATCCCAGCTACGAGGGAGCCAAAGCAGAAGTGGAGAAGATGCGGCTGGAACTAAACAGGCATGTCAGAGCCACTTCGCGTAGCGCTATTAGTCGTGAGGCTGAAATTCGCGCTGCACTGGAAGATCAAAGAACCAATGTGCTAGCTATCAATAAGACGCGCGATAAACTCCAACTACTCGTTAGAGAAGTGGAGGGCGCACAACGTGCCTATGATAGCGCTATGCAGCGTTTAAATCAGACCAGTCTTGAAGGACAGTCCAATCTATCCAGTGTTTCATTACTCGATCCGGCCGTGCCTCCAGTTACGCCGGACAGTCCAAAATTACTTCTCAATATGTTGTTATCGGTATTTCTCGGCACTCTGCTTGGACTTGGTTTTGGCTTGCTGGCCGAAATGCTTGACCGGCGTGTACGCTCTGCGGAAGATCTGATGGACGTACTACAAGCGCCAGTTCTTGGTGTGATCAAGAGGAGTTCGCCCAGACATCGGCATTTCCGATTATTCTGGCCACCTTTGATGCGATTTCTTTCCGGACCAAGAATTGGGAGAAGAACATGAGCGTCCCAGTTCACCCAAAAACAAAGCACGCTATTGGCCCTGGTATTGCTCCTCTGAAGGAATCCGTTCTCGGCCGTAAATTCACCATGGGCCGCATTTTGCTGGAGATGGGGAAAATTACGGCAGAAGACGCAGAACGAGTGCTGCGTCTACAGAAAGAGAATGGTATGCACTTCGGTGAAGCTGCGCAACAATTAGGCTTGATCACTGAGGCAGATATCCAACAGGTGCTGGCCCATCAGTTTGACTATCCTTATCTATTACCGGAACAGGGAAACTATCCATCTGGACTGGTGGTTGCTTACCAACCGTTCTGTGCCCAGGTGGAAGTTTTTCGTGCTATACGTAGTCAATTGATGGTGCGCTGGTTTTCTAATGAAATCAAGGCGTTGGCTGTTGTCAGCACCAACCTTGGTGAAGGGGCGAGTCTTTTTGCCGCCAACCTCGCTGTAGTATTTTCGCAATTGGGAGCGCGTACACTGCTCATCGATGCTAATCTGCGTTGCCCGCACCAGCATAAAATTTTTAATTTGGAAAACAGGCAAGGCTTATCCGATGTCCTTGCCGGTCGTGCCGCCATTCTTGATGTTATTCACAAAGTAGAAGCATTCGTTGACCTAACTGTGTTACCGGCCGGAACACTTCCGCCTAACCCACTGGAACTTCTTAGCCGCACCTCGTTCAGCGAACTGAACGAGAATCTTGTCAATCAGTTTGAAGTTGTCCTGTATGATACTTCAGATTTCTTGATTGGCTCCGATGCCCTTGCAATTGCCGCTCATACAGGTGGTGTATTGTTTGTTGCAGACAAGAATAATACCCGGTTTGTTGATATCAATGCTATTAACGAACAGATTGCTCGCAACAATCTTGAAGTAGTTGGCTCCGTCTTGGTAGATTCTCAGTGAACAATTCAGTCATATCCTCTTTTACAAGGCTATCTAGTCTGAGATCTGTCATGTCAGAATGGTGGCCTGTTTTGTTGGGGCTGTTGGCTTTGTATGTGCCCACTTTTTATGACCTTGCCAATGGGATATGGACTAATGAAGAGCAGGCACATGGGCCAATTATTCTAATTCTTTCACTGTGGCTTATTTACCGTCAATGGCCGCGGATGATGGAAAAAAGCAAAGGTAGGCCCACCTCTGCTATGGGCTGGATAGTTTTTGTCATAGCGCTCCTATTCTATATTATTGGTCGTTCGCAACAGATTCTGATTTTTGAAATTGGTTCTTTTATTTGGATGCTTGCTGCAATTCTGCTGATCAAGCGAGGTAGTAGTGCCCTGAAGGCCTTATGGTTCCCGCTTTTCTTTATGTTGTTTATGATTCCATTACCTGGTCCACTAGTCAGTATGTTGACCATGCCCATGAAAATGGCAGTCTCTTATGTGGCAGAGCAAATTTTATTTTGGGCAAATTATCCCATTGCTCGTAACGGCGTTATCTTGCAGATTGGTCAATATCAACTCCTTGTTGCAGATGCTTGTGCTGGGCTGCAAACACTTCTGACGCTAGAGGCGCTGGGTTTGTTTTATCTGAATCTTGTCCGGCACACTTCAGTTTTTCGTAATGTGACACTGGCTATTCTTATTGTGCCCATCTCTTTTGTCTCCAATGTCATACGTGTTATCGTGCTTACACTGATTACCTACCATTATGGCGATGCCGCCGGGCAGGGGTTTTTGCATGGGTTTGCCGGCATGGTCTTATTCATCAGTGCGCTAATATTAATCCTGAGCGTTGATGCGCTATTGCAGTTTTTTGTTAAAACACCGCGGACAAATGTAGCGCCGGCTTAGAGATAACAAGTGATATGAACTTGAATGAAAAATTTATAGCCTTAGCGGAATTGCCCGATCGATTCTGTAATTGCGAATGTCCTTACTCATGGAATATGGTTAAGCCGGTTTGGACAGCACATGGCTTCTTTAGGATAAAAAAACATGATGACAAGTTGATTCTAGAGTCCGTATCACGACAAGCATAGTCTTGCGGGTTCTGCTATTACTCAAGCTCCGGGCAAAAAGCATACAAATCTGTTATTTTGTGCCTAAGATATTGATATGATATATTAATGAATAATTTGTAAAATTTACATAATGATTTAACATTGACTCAATTTATAAGTAAGTTTATTAAATTGGCAGTGTGGTGATTTATACACCTAAATGTGAGTATGAAAGACTGGTAAACAGGGGGATATCAATGAAAAAATCTTTTATCGTTAGTTTCATTTTGGGTATGCTGATGTTGTCGTCTGGTGCATTAACCAAGGTCATGACGCCAACCGTTAAAGACGCTGACCTACGGGATAAAATTGACCTTGGAGCCATGATTCCCTCCGCATTTGGGGATTGGCAAATTGATGAATCGATCATACCACTACAAGTTGATCCACGAACCCAAGCGAGTCTTGACAAGATATACAACCAGACACTGGCAAGAACTTATGTCAATCCACTTGGCCGTCGGGTTATGCTTTCGGTGGCTTATGGCGGGGATCAGAGTGATAGTTTGTCAGCACACAAGCCTGAAGTATGTTATCTCGCGCAAGGCTTTGAGGTGATGAAGATTGTTGCTGGTGAATTGTTCACTCAGTATGGTACATTGCCCGTCAAGCGCCTGTTGGCTGTACAGGGTAATCGTAACGAGCCCATTACCTATTGGATCACGGTTGGTGATAAAGCAGTTCTGCCTGGCCTTAAACAGAAATTACAACAACTAAGCTATGGTCTGACTGGAAGGGTTCCTGATGGCATGTTAGTACGCGTATCTTCCATTGATCGTGATAATGACGAGGCCTATCAACTTCAGGCGCTATTCATTCAGGACATGTTGTCAGCAATCGGCATCAAAGAACGTACCAGATTAACAGGAACTTTTGGAGCATAAAATGCTAAATATTGTTAGCATTTTGCATTTATCTTTTTGTCAGTCGGTCATGCATATTGTTATGTATTATGCTAACGAAGATTTCGCTTGGTTTTGTAAAGCGTCATGAATATCTTGGTTAAGAAATATCATTTTCCCCTGATCATTTTGGCTGGTTTGATAAATGGCCAAATAAACCCTCAGGTTGTTTAACGGTTTTATTCCTGAATTATTGTGAAAGCACCGACCATATTAACTCCTAATAATCCGCGCTCGAATGCATCGCCTATTGTCCTACTGTTGATTGGCGCCCTATTTCTATCGGTGTTAAGTGGCATGCTTGCCGCATTCGGTAACATAATCCTCCTGATCGTCTTGCTGGCGCTGTTTGGTCTTGTTTTTGTTCTTGCCGCGCCCGTTGCCTGGACAGTTTGGATTATATTCTGGGCGACGTTCTTGATTACTGGGCCGAGTGCCTATTTTTTGCGCTTCACACAGCTTCAATGGCTAACTGTTTTGATGGGTGCAGCATTGTTGTTGCCCGTGCTGCTCAACTTGTTCCATCGCAAATTCAGTATTCTATTAACCCCAATAACGAGTCACATTTTCTGGCCTGGCATCTTTCTTTTTCTAGTCGTCTTCTCCACAGTCATTAATGATCCACAGTTCGCAGATTTTGTGAATGCCTCTCGCCATTATTTCTTTATGTGGCCAATAATGTTGGTCTTCATGTTCGGTTTAGTCTCTCAGGAAATGCAGGTACAGTTATGGAAAGCACTCATGATTGTAGCGGTCCTGCAACTACCCATGGCACTTTACCAATATTTCTTTGTGGCTCAAACTAGAAGTCGACTGAACGCTCCTTCCTGGGATGCTGTGATAGGCACGTTTCAGGGCAGTAGTGTAGGTGGTGGCGATAGCGCTGCCATGGCCATCATGTTGTTGATTGCTATGCTGACCGCCATCGCATTATGGCGTGCGGATAAGTTACATGGCGCATGGATGGCTATAGTCGTGCTCACGGGACTCGCCACGTTGGCCCTAGCTGAAGTTAAGGCAGCGGTTATGCTGCTGCCAGTTGTTATTGGCTTGTATTACTATAAAGAGCTATTGCAGCGGCCCATAGAGTCGATCGTGGTTATGACCGGCGCATTGCTATTGGTTGGGGGCATATTCATAGTTTATGAAAAGCTTCACTATGGGGATGTTCCCATATATACGCTCAATACGAAACTACCTACTTCAACTTATGAGCGTGTAATGAGAGCGTTAAGTCCAGAGGCAGAGTCTGGAGGTGGCAGTCAATTGGGGCGTGTTAACCATCTGGTGAACTGGTGGGACATCAATGTTAAGAGCGGTGATCTGAAACATAGCTTGTTCGGTTATGGGATGGGGGCAACCCATGCCAGTAAAATTGGCGTGGGCGAGTTGGCGAGTCGTTACTCCTATGTAATGAACAAATCTTCCACCATTGTTCTGCTATGGGAAACTGGCATTTTGGGGCATTTTGCCTTTCTTCTTGTGCTACTGTCCGGTTCACGAATCTCGGGACGCGTTGCCAAAAACGAAGCTGTTCCTGAGATTCACCGTGTTTTCCTCAGAGTTGGTGCAGTCGGTCTACTTTTGCTTGCTGTGACAATGTTATACAAAGAATTTCATTTCTATTCCAACCCTATCCAGTTTCTTATGATGTTCATGCTTGGCCAAGCGGCCTATTGGTCACGTTTCGTAAAAAAGAAACCTTGTGTGAGAAAAGTTGTAGCACAAGTTTAATCTTAAGATTATGACGTTATTGTTAAGATGTTGCTGTATATAGAATTGTTTTTCATTGGATTGTTTCTATTAAATTTTTGTATGACTTTTTATCAAACTATAAGAATGCATATTTGAGTCTATTTCTGTGTCGAATGCGCACCGTACGTTGTGCTAGCTATTTCCTGCTAACATGTCGTTATTTTGTTTAAAGGAGTTCAAATTGAAGATTGATTTCATAGGAATCGGTGCGCAAAAATGCGCATCTACTTGGGTGCACCGTGTTCTTTCCGATCATCCAGATGTAGCAGTCTATCCAGGTAAAGAAATTGATTTTTTCTCATATTACTATAACTTCGGATATGAGTGGTATGAAAGACATCTAGGTGATGTTGGTTCTGCAAAGGCGATAGGTGATGTATCCGCTTCGTATTTTTCTGATACTAATGCGCCCGACCGTGCGTTTCTCTATAATCCAAATATGCGAATTGTACTTTCCCTACGTGACCCGATAGAACGTGCTTACTCCAATCATCTAATGGAAGTTAAACAAGGTCATGTAACCGGTACAAATCTTGAATTTGAGAACGGGCTGGTAAATAATCCCATGTACCTGATACAGTCACGCTACGCGCAGCAACTTGCTCGCTGGCTAGCTGTATTTCCGCGAAGTCAGGTGCTGGTTGTTTTTCAGGAGGATATTCGCGATACCCCATCCATACAGGCACGGAATTTGTATCGTTTTCTAAATGTGGCTGAAGATCATCAATCTTGGTTCCTGGAAAAAAAGGTAAATGAAAGCAGAACCATTAAAAATTCCGGAATAGACTCCTCTCTCAAGCGCTTAGGGGGACTCGGTCGATCAATAGGAGGTGGCAAGCTAGTTCAGGCAGTCCGAAGAAGTGATTTGGTCCGTCGCTTGCGTCGCAGCCATAACCAGATTGATTTACGCCAAGTTATTCCGCCTATTCGTGAGGATACAAGGAAGCGTTTGCAAGACATGCTGGCTGATGATATGCGTGAATTAGCTCATCAGATCGGGCGGGAAGATTTGCCTTGGCCAAGCTGGCAAGCGTTACACAAGAAATCAACATGAGGATTGACTCATGCCTGTGACGATGCTGATGTATCATGTCATTGCGGCTCCAAAGAATGCAGCTGAGGCTCGATTTTGTAGAACGCCAGATGCGTTCCGGAAGGATATGGAGCAAATTCGACAGGCTGGCTATCAGGTTCTTCCGTTTGCTTCGGTACTGGATGGGATAGCAGGTAGAGTAGAACTTCCAGATAAAGCCGTAGCGATAACATTTGATGATGGCATAGCATGTGCCTTTGAGAACGCTTTGCCAATTCTGCAGGAATTTGGCTATCCAGCTTCGGTTTTTGTTGTATCCAGTCGGGTAGGCGGTTATAACGATTGGTGTGAAGTTTTTGGGTTTCCACGCAGGCGCATGCTTACGACGAGCGAAATCCGTGCCTTGGCTGAATTTGGCGTGGATATCGGCAGCCATACTGCTAACCATCTATGGCTTGGTAAGACCGAGGAGACTGTCATAACTAAAGAAACTCAGGATAGCAAGGCAGTGCTGGAGGATATACTTGGACGAGAAGTATCTCACTTCGCATACCCCTTTGGAAGCTGGAATCCAATGACTCGGAATGCTGTTATAGAGGCTGGCTATACAGGGGCTTGTTCGACTATGTCTGGATGGAACCGAAAGGGTACAGATCCATACCTTTTGCGCCGTTCAGAAATCAAAGGGAGCGATGCGCCTTGGCAGTTTCGCATGAAATTAAGGTTTGCAACCAACGATATGCCGCCTATTTCCGATGCGCGTCGTATGCTGCGCCAAATACTAAAAACATGGAACTGAACCACTACCGACTAAAGTCGGTAGGTTTGATTCTGACTGAAGCCAACCATATTTAATGAGCGTGCTTCGCACGCAGATTTTTAAAGTTATCGCATGAATGCGGTGGTTTTTACCAATATCGGCCTATGACCGATAAAGGGACAATAATGACGCCTTGTGTATGTGACGCTCTGATCTTTGGTAAGCTAATGTTACTTTTTGTTATTTTATTGCAAGAGGTCGTTAGATCGCTGGAAAAGTTTGTTTGTCCATTCACATGGCTGCGCCTAAGTATATAAGGTACAAGATTCAGGAGGCATCATGAACAGAGGTAAAAGCCGTATAGTATTTCTTCTTGGGGCGGGCCGTTCTGGCACTACGCTACTCTACAAGATTCTGTCCGCCCACAGTAGCGTGGCCTATTTGAGCAATTACCAGAAACGCTACCCCAATTGGCCTTCTCTGGCTAGTTTGCAACGTCTGCTCAACCAGTTTCCGGAATATAAACGCAAATTATGGTTTAATGAGGGTGGTGGTGCTTACTCCAACGAGCGACGCGTGTGGTTGCATTCCATTGTACCAGTCCCATCGGAGGCCGAATCGGTGTATGCCAGTTGTGATATTCCGTTAGTGCCCGCTGATGACTACCACTTGAAGCTCCAAGTGGCCGAATGTCTACAAAACAGATTTGAGCGCATCCGTCAGATGTCCCGTAGCGAAGTATTGTTGACCAAGCGCACTGCCAACAACCGCCGTGTACCAGTCCTTAGACAAATATTTCCCGATGCGAAGTATATTCATCTAGTCAGGGATGGGCGTGCGGTGGCTTATTCGTTGTTGCGTGTAGCATGGTGGGACGAACACGTCTTATATTGGGCGGGTAAGACACCGAAACAGATGATAGCGGCAGGTTTTAATCCCTTAGAACTCGCAGCGCGAAATTGGGTTGAGGAAATGCAGTCATTGGAGCAAGGAATTGCT
>JAJFJK010000068.1 GCA_021774075.1 Nitrosomonas sp.
GATTTTGGATAACCTATTGTTCATAAAGGCCTACAGACGATTTTCAACCTCTCAAATTTTAGCTGATTTTAAAGGCAGTTTTTTGAGAGCTTACAACCCGATGGAATCGACCATTTTTTCATCCGAGAAATCATATTCCCCCTGCAAGTTAAAATGGCTCCACCGCATGACGGAATCGTTTCGGATGGCTTCCATGAGTTCCTTTTTACGTTCTTCGTTATTATCCTTGCCGAGTTCTTTTGCAAGATAAAGGTAGTTCCAACAAATAAGGGTATTTTTGATTAGTCGGCGACAGCCTTCCGCAATGTCCTGGTCTTCTTTTTCGCCTTGAGAGAACGCATGATCATTACCCAGTGAAATCGCCTTGGACAATTTATTCGACCCCTCGACTTTATTAAGTTGTTTCTCAATCGATTGCCTGAATTCGAGGTCGTCTGCATACTTCAAGATAAACAGCGTCTTAGGAATCTTGCCAAACTCTTTCAATGCCTTATAAAGCGGGTGCTGCTTAGAGTAGGAATTCAATCGCCTAAAAAGCTGCGAAGCCGTCGTTCTTTTTAGCTTAATTGTCGCTATAAACCGCAACATTTCATCCCACTGGGCGCTAGCAATTTCCTCATTGATATACCGATCAGGTTGAAAGCCCTGGGTGTCTTGCCCCGTGGTTTTCGTTTTTCCGTTCCTGAACGCATACAGCTTCTGGCGGCCCAGTCCTTTGATGCGAGGTGCAAACGTGAAGTTCAGGAAAAAAGTGGCGGCAAATATCACTTCTGAATAACCATGCGTATCCGTTGAATGAATATCGCTTTTTATAACATCGTTGTACATCAGGCCATCAATAACATAGGGGGCTTCGCGCTCAGCAGAGCTGATAACCATTGAATGCCACATCATCTGACGCATATCGATGAAACTGATTACGCTTGCGCCTTTGTCTTTCCCCAAATATTTGAAGGAATAGTTGGCGTTGAGTGAATCAACAGACACCCCGACTTTTTGCCCATCACTGGAGGTGTGCAACTGGTCGGCTTGATTCCGGTAAATATCCGGTATCTCCATCTTATCCATGAATTGTAAAATGCGGTCATTCGCGCTTTGGACGTTAGCCAACGAAAAATACCAATTCAGCGTGTTATCCAACTCATTTTCATTGATCTGCCTGGAAATTTGCGCCAGTTTACGGTAGCCAATATCGCAGCCGTAGGCCATGATTCCCGCGAAGAAAACCTTCTTAGCCGGTTTGGTGTGCCGGTTCTTCATCTGCCAATGTTCAAATTCTTCGAGGAAACCGGTCGCGTTTTCAACTGTTGCCAACGCTTCAAGTAAGGGGATGTATTTTCGTTCCGGAAATATGCCCCCCAATGACAGGCTATCCACCTCCTCAAGCTTGGGTGTTGAAACATGGAACGTCCCGTTACTGCGAAACGTCAGGAAGGGATTGTCTCCTGCCACAAAGCGATTGTTGGTTTCCTCATAACGGAAATCAACGGCCTGCGACAACGCTTTCAATGTTGCCTGGCAATCAGAATAGCGGGTTAATTCTGCCCGTTTCAAGTATTCATCTCGGTTTTCATCCCAATCGAGTTTTGGGATCATATAATCATCCAGGGAACGATATTTTACTGAATGAAGCAGGTTGAGAACACCTGATTTGACAGCGTCCGCAACCGCAAGATAAAGTAGCGCCTTATACAGAGACAGCCGAAACTTGCCATCTTGAGCGACTATCAAACTTCGCTGCTCAAGCGTTAAAAAAGCAATCGGTGCCTGCTTGTCGATATTTCCAGACTTTTTCTGGTAATGCACGATGGCTTCCAGTAACAATGGCTTGCCGCAATTTGAATCAAAAATCGCCTGCCGCACAATATCGGCAACGCGACCTTGTAGTTTGAGAGATCGTTTTTCGAGTAGGTCATAGTAACCGATGCCCTGCTGCTGAAGAGTGGTTAGTTCATCCTTGAAATCGTTGATTCGCTGCTCAATGCCGGTTTTTTTGGCTGTTGGACGATTAATGGCGGCTTCTATTGCCATCACTTTTTGATCTGCTGTTAATCCAGCATCAGCAATGATGGCTTTGATCGTACCAAGGGTGCTTATAAAATCATTCTGCAGGCCGTCAACCAATTGTGTGACGGACTGATTCCGGCTTTCTATCTCTTGGTAACAGATTTCCTTATGTTCATTATAGGTGGCATTGATCGCAGATTGGACGGCCAGCAGCAGGACATCAATTAACATGTCTTGCAGTTTCAGCGTTTGGTAGACAATGAAAGCTATTAAATGGAGATAGCGATCCTCTTTTGCCCGGCGAGAGACCTGAGGAATCTGAGCTTTGACAACGGAATAGGCGTAGTAGCGCAAGCATTCATAACTTAAACCGAGCTGATTCACTACGGGTTTAAATTCGAGATAAAGCGCCATCAAATTTTGTAGATCGGCAAGATTGGCTTTAATTTTCGACGGTCGGGTCGATTGGGATGCTTTTTTAAGCAGCGTAATTTGATAACGCCATTTGTCATCAGAACCTGATCCTGTTACTTTTTCCAATAAGGCATCGAGCATGTCTTGCTGGGCTTTGTTTAGGCCAGTCTTGATGATTTCATTTAGGCCGTGCTGATGCTCATTAATCGCTTCGACAATCAAAGCGGCCAGCACGTTATAGCTAGGCAGGGAAATTTCCTTACGCGTTAATACCTGTATGATGTCCAGTAAAATTATTTTTGGCCTGAACTGGACGCGTAACATGATTAATATTTCGTGTTTGGCAAATGCCCTTGCGAAGGTATCAAAGGGGACAAAGCCGAAGTAATCCAAAATAACGCGTTGGTGGCGAAGATAAGTGGCCTTGTCATAGACGCTCGTATCAACGTCATTAATCTGTATGCCTATTTGGCTGGCAACATACGCAATGTCCGTTTGATGGAACTGTCGAGCAAAAAACCGATGTCGCGCCTTGAAGTAGCCTGCTGTCACCACGAAACAGACCTTATTCGTTGGCGACTTCAAGTTTTCCATCGATTCATTAAGCATCTGCGGTAGGGTAAAGAATCGTCGGCGTTCAACACTATTAAACACCGGCGGCGATTCAAAGGTGTTTTTTTCGGTCGTGTTGAGAATCTTTATTCTGGGCATTTAAATTATTACGCCATGAAAACAAATATGGCTTCTGCGTTGCCACAGTTTCACATGTAATTTATCATGTTTATGATACTTTGTATGGTTAACTTGTTATGTTACTGTTTAATCCTCTTTAAACCTATAAAATTATGAGTTACAGAAACGGTCGTTTATGAAACAGATAAAACTATGTTAATTGGCTATGCAAGGGTCTCAAAATCGGATGGGTCTCAAGTTCTTGATCCTCAAATCGACGCTCTAATAGAAAGTGGCGTTACGGCTGATCATATTTACAGTGATCATGCATCCGGCAAGAATGACGAACGTCCTGGCTTGTTAGCCTGCCTAAAAGCGTTAAGAGAAGGTGATGTTCTGGTAGTTTGGAAACTCGACCGATTAGGCCGAAATTTAAAGCACCTAGTTACTACCGTTCATGAACTATCTGAAAAAAATATCGGTTTTAAAGTGTTGGCTGGACAAGGCGCTAATATTGATACTGCAACTTCCAGTGGAAAGTTAATTTTCGGTATTTTTGCCGCCTTGGCGGAATTTGAACGTGAATTAATTAGCGAGCGAACAAAAGCTGCTTTAGCGGCAGCAAGGGCTAGGGGAAGAAAAGGCGGTGCAAAATTCTCTTTAACTAAAGCCCAAGTAAGATTAGCTCAATCGGCAATGGGTCAAAGAGAAACCGTTATTTCTGAACTTTGCAAAGAGCTAGGTATCACCAAGCCAACCCTTTATCGTTATCTTGCGCCGAATGGCACATTAAGAGATTATGGTAAAAAAGTGTTAGGTGTTGATCAATAGTGCAGCAAAAAGGTGCCGTCAACAACTAATTTTATCCTAAATCCCGTGAAACTTTAGAGCCTTTTGTTTATTAGCACCCTTTATACAGCAAACAATCAATCAAAACTGTCTGTACTGACACTGGGACCAACCGAGTTTCGTCTATTACATTTCTTAATGGCACATAAAGAACGGGTGCATACACGTGCCCAGTTACTTGACCGCGTATGGGGTGATCATGTTTTTATCGAAGACCGCACTGTAGATGTACATATTCGTAGATTACGCAAGGCACTGGAGAAAGTCGATAAAGACGGGTTAGTACATACAGTTCGCGGCACCGGTTATCGGTTTTCTGTTGAATCTGAAGTCAGCGTAGAATAACAATACAACTACTGGCTTTTATACACATCAAACAACCTGATAATCCCCGGAGACATCATCACAATCACAAATCCAACATTTGGGTGAACTCTGAATTTTTAGAAGCGCCCATATGATTAAAGTCTACCCAGCCAGTATTGTGGGTGAGTTTAAACAAACGACACCGATGTCCCATAGAATTTTGCTGAATGGCTTATCCAAAATGGCATTTAGCCTATTTTCAACTTACCAAAAATAGCTCGTTCTGAACGCGCAATTTTTAGGAGATTTGAACTATCAGGCTTTTTCGTCCCGAAAAAGAGAGTTTGTGGCGAATATAGGGTAAATGGCCTTTGCTATGCGAAATTCTGATTTGCAATAGTTGTTACGTGACTATCAATATAGCGTTGACGTTTTTTTTCTTTAATCGTATCGATATCTACCAAGATCAATGCATCAATACAATGTGAGAATTTTGGATCAATATTAAAACCAAGAAACTTGCAGCCACCTGGCTGACATAATTCCACGTATTGTTTATATAGTATGGGTATCTTCACGCCAAAATCAGCCATTTTTCCTTTTAGAATAGAAAATGCGCGCTTGTATTCTGTTTCATTTGAAATATTTCTAAACTGCTTGAAATTCTCAACCTGACCGAAATCAAATGGAAGCCTAGGCATGGACAGTGTATTCTCATGACCAAAAAGATTTGTATAGAAACTTGCAATGACTTTTTGTGCTTCTTTAGGTAATGAGGTGCTTAACGAAACCGGCCCAAACATATAGCGTATTTCTGGATGTTGATGAAGATAAGCACCAATTCCGTACCAAAGGTAATCCAAACTATGTTTACCTTGATATCTCGGTTGGATAAAGCTACGCCCCAGCTCAATGGAGTTTTCCAGATAAGGAATAAGTGAATGGTTAAACTTGAACAGACTATTAGTATATAACCCAATTTCTCCCTTTTCCTTGAGGATTTTTTTCGCTTCTCCGATACGATATGAGCCGATAATTTCTAGTTCTTCTTCATCCCATAAAATAAGGTGGCGATAATATCGATCATAGCTATCAACATCCAATGCATTTCCCGTACCTTCTTGAACTTGTCTGAAAGATAGCTCACGTAAGCGCCCAATTTCTCGCATAACACTAGAGTTGGAAGCATAGTCGAATAAGTAAATAAACTTGCCATCCTTTGTTTCGCCGATCAATTGTGAATTTTTCAATTCATTGCGGATTAATTTGGTTTTAACTGGATGGATTATATTTTCAATTGGCTTGAACAACTCTTTCTTCTTTTGCTTGCCCAATAAATAGACCTGTTTACGCATGCGTTTCGCAATGATTGGCTTTGGCATATCCATTGCTGTTATTGATCCGCAGGGAATGGTTTTGCCAATTCTAAGTGTAATTTCACTATCCTTTTGATTGAACATTTCATTAATTAGCATCATTTTTCCCAGTGGCTTGTGGATTCTTGAGATACCATAAAACAGTGCTGAATTTTTACCGCCAATATGCACAGGTACAATTGGTGCATTGGTTTTTAATGCTTGATATAGAAAATTTGTTTTCCACTTACCATCACGGACGCCGCTAGGGCGAATTTGTGATACTTCCCCAGTGGGAAACATAATAACCGCTTGCTCTGCTTCTAATGCATTAGTAACTTGGCGCATACTTTCGCGATGGTTTATTATTTTTGATGAACTATCAACCGTAAGAAATAGACCATGTAGCGGATCAATATGATTCAGTAGCGCAGTTGCAACAATTCTGACATCAGATCTGATTTCCGATATTAATTTGATAAGTGCTAGCCCACCCAAAGAACCCAGCGGATGATTGGCGACAATTAATACACGATTATGGTCAGGTATACGAGCGCGATCCTTATTTGATACCTGAAAAGTGAAATTAAAGTGTTCAAGCACTGCGTCATTGAACTCCAAACCTTCCAAATGTTTGTGAGTTTCGATAAAACAATTAATTTCTTTCTGGTGAACTAGCTTCTTCATTAAAAATGATGCAGTCTTCATAAACGGCTTATTATCTTGCTCATCAGTCGTTTGAAAATAATCTTTTAGTAAGGCATCAACGTTAATCATTCTTTGATTCTCCATCAAATAAGATAATGTTGAACAAGATATATAACCAATATGACAATAAAATGACGGCAAATTTTTCGTCATTAAATTCCATAATAAAAAATACGCTCACCAAGACAAGATTGAAATATTTTTCAAACTAAGAAATCACCGATTTATTCATGAGCCAATTTTTGATCGTATTGGCTAACCATACCGGCTCATCAAGTGGTAGGTCATGGCCTGCTGTCTCATGCGTTGCATGATCTGTTTGCCATGTCTTTGCCAAATGCGCACCACAATGATGATCAACCAAGCGATCAGCTTGGCTGGTTACAATCAATACTGGTTGTTGTGGTTTCGAAGTAATGGAGAATCTTGCTGCGGCCCAGAGTTGATTTTTGGCGCTGCGAGTAGATACAGGACATTCTTGCTGCCATTGTTTCCAGTCATCAAGTAATTTTTTGTCATGACGGTATTTGTTTGAAGTAAGTGCCAGAATATCTTGTTCTTTTTGTGGTGCTGAATGAAAAACCATTTTTATGATTTGAGGATAGATCATCCAACGCAATCGATAGTAAAACGGAGAAATCGGCCGAGCACTGGTATTGACTAAAACCGCAGACTCTATTTCTTCTGGATAGCGAGTCATCCAGTCAATTGCGATCATGCCACCCATGGAAAGTGCCACTAATTTGAGTTGACAGCGTACGGGTACTTGCTTACGTAAGGCATCAGTCATACATGCAATCGTTTTTGGGCTGGTTGCATGATGTAACCGCCCGTTACCGGGAATGTCAGGTGTAGGAATATTCGCACTTGGAAACTGTTCTTCCAGCTCCCCAATAAATTTACCCCAATGTCTTGCTTCGCGAAACAGTCCACGAATCAATACGAATTGTTCAATATTTGTCATGGGTACCAAAGTTCGTGTGCCAGCCGCTCTATTTCTGGTGTGCGACTCTTATCGAGCCAGTTCTCATGCGAGAAAGTGGCCTGTAATAAAAATTCCATGAGTATTAAATGGCCTCTTAGCACACGGTTGAGACGATGGGCCTTAATCGGATGATAAAGCCCCAATATTTTACGTAACTGTAGCGGATTTTTGCGAATCCAGCGCCAGGAACCCATTTCTAGGGTTAATGGCAAAAATATATTGTCAATTGTTAATGATTCTAAATAAAGGAAGTCCCATAAATCACCATGCACTAAATACTGTTGCGATTGTGGTTCAAAGAGATAATCCTGATGGGGATAAGTTTGCATAAAGATCTTGCGTAGATAATATACTTCTTTCAAATGCTTAATAGGCTCAAGTCGACTTTTTGCATAGGGAAACCAAATTTGATTGCGATAACCAAAACCAGAATGACAGTCCAATACCAAGCTGAATGGGGCAGGTAATACCTCTTTTGTAATAAAATCACAAAGTACTTGTGCTTCAGGTTGCATAGGCTCGCCAAGTTTTCCTCGATACCAAGGCAACAACGATGAAATTCGATGCCCTCCGCCTAGAAAGATAGTCTTCTCATCACTATCAACTGGTGCATTGCGCATCAGATCAACACCCTGACCATTTGCGCGAGTAAAATTAAGCATGCCTACAGGGTTGATAAGTGGCAATACATTGATACGCACCCGTTGTAAAATATCAATCAAGCTCTTATCCCAGTTTAAGCGCTCGAGCAAACCCTTCAAAAAGGCAACCACAACCTGCGTGCCAATACGCTCCAAACCGTGGACTCCAGCAATAAATGTAATACACGGTACTTTCTCTGTACGGTTGCCAAGTGTGAGCGCATAAACTGGTAATAGACCATGTTCACAAGGGACTTTGCAGAGCACTTTGCTGCTTAGGTGCGCCTCATGATCCAGCTGAATAATTGTCTCTATCTGCTGTAATTCCGGTAACTCTTCCAGTATAGATTTGCTATGCATTGTTTTAGTTATATGTTTTTTGTAATCAGCCGGGATACTACACTAAGCCTCTAAATCTTATATAGAGTTTATATTACAGCTGCATTACAGAAAGTTAAAATCCAGCCATCGTAATTTGAAGCCACCAGCTTGTAGCCGGTGGAGTGTAGACCAAAATGTAATAAATCTTTAAAGAAAGCGTAATGAACTTGATTTATGCTATATCGGACATTGCTGATTTATAACAAGCAAATACACAGACTATTGCCAATAAATATTTTAACGTTAACTATCAAATTTGTTAACTAATTTACCTGTTGTATAGCTATTAGTTAACGCAACAGCAATGATTTTATAAACACATAGCATTGATATGGAGGCATTAGTTGTCACCCAAATATGTATTGAGTTTAGATGGTGGTGGCAGCCATTTATTGATTCAACTCAGCGTATTAGCCTGCTTGGAAGAAGACACAGGTACTTCGACCTATGATTTATTTGATATGGTAGCTGGTTCATCATCAGGGGGATTGATCGCATGCCTGGTTTTAGGACGATCATTGAGTGCCCACGATATTATTCATGCAGTTAAGAAAGAAAAAATGATGGATAAGATGATGGTGGAACATTGGACAAGACGATTCTTGAATACACTACAAATTCGTCCGAAATATAATGGTGTTTCAAAACGTTCAGTGCTACAAGACAGACTAGGAAGCCTTAGACTTTCGTCACTTAGCAAACGACTATTTATTCCTGCATTTAATCTGGACAAGGATCAACTGGAGATTTTTTCCAATGATAGCCAAGCGGATTTTCTCTTAAGCGAAGTAGCTGATGCTTGTACTGCCGCACCCTCTTACTATCCGCCCGTAAAAATGGAAGATGGTGACTGGAGAATTGATGGCGGTGTCGGCATGAACAACCCAGGGCTTAGTGCATACCTTCATGCCAAACAACATTGGAGTGAGTCTGAGATTAAAGTGCTATCCATAGGATCAGGATGGCGCAGCTTTGCCTTGGATGGTACCAGAGCTCGTAAATATGGTGGCATTCAATGGTCAACGAAAGGAATTGCTTCTCTCATACTTAGAGAGAAAATGATTGCGAATGTCAAAATGACTGAAGAAGTCCTGGGAAACCGTATGTTGTATATCAATAATTATCTGAAAAATTATAATATGCCAGACAATATGGATTCTGCAAATAACACTGTGTTTCAGCAAAAGGCATTAGACATTGGTAAGTTGTGGTATGACTCTCATCGAGAGGAAATAAGAAAATGGTTGCAAAATTTACCGGTAGGTGGCGAATTACAATTCAAGCTGCCATCGGTACCTGAGATAGATCCCTGCAATGTGATTTCCATCGGTACTCGTTGATGTTCGCCTTGCCCAGCAGATCATTTCCGCTGAGGCTTAATGGGGGTTCACCATCTAATGCAGCGTGAACACGGTAACCGTTATAGTAGTCTTTGAAGGCATCGAGTTTCTTTTCTAAATCATGCCCATTCCAAAACAGAACCTGACCAAGATACTCGCGCCTGAGAGTGCCGATTAGCCTTTCGACGAATGGATGCGACACTGGAACATGCGGGACCGTTTTGATTTCGTCGATCTCCAGTATTGGGTAAAAAGTTAGGAAAGACCCCATCTTTGGATGCCGGGATTTCAGCCATCTTCCAAGGCCTCCCCCGCTTTTTTATGCTCTCGTATCTAATTGATATAAATATATTTTAATTCTTCAACAACGCCTTTATCTTGTGCGCGGATCATATGTCCAGCGTTTTAGCTTCTTCGCATGAAGTTTAGCCGCATCTGGATGAGTCGGATTAATAAGTATATTTAGCTCATCGGGAACGATAACAGAGGGCACAATTAGCAATGCGGAAGTGCGTGCAGCCGCCCATGATTCGCCGGCATCCTGACTAACCATTCCAACAGGGATAGCATCCCAGCCTACATGGTTCTCCGGGTTGAATACACCTGCTTTTTTCCAGGTCGTATCTGGCACTTCTATCTTTACCAAATAACGATTAAGAGGCAAATCTCCGGCTGCTAAGTGCACCAGTGTCTCAAGATAGGCAAGTGCTACTGAGCTGGAAGTATATACCATCGCCGTACCTTTACGGTTCCAACGACCACCGGAACAGAGTGCACCTTCTCCGCTCAAATCTAGAGCGGTATAGTCAGGGGTGTCAACCCCTATACGCCAGATTATGACACTCAGGTGTAGGCTCCGCTTTGCATTTTCATAAGCAGGTTGGAAATGAGCTCTTGTCCCTCTCCGGTATCCATAAAGTCCGCCGGGCATTGGCCGTCCAGTGCGGGGAGTGGTCTATCGAGCCAGTTTGCTACCCATTTGGCGGGTTCAAATCCTTTGGGATCACCTGACTGTTCGACCATGAGCTGGACCTGACCGACGAGCTTGGAGAAGCCGATGACACGTTCACCTTGTTCGGTTGAAAGCCGCTGATTAGCGCGCATTTTTCGATTAATTGTAGCCCTTCGCAAACCCAATACTGAGAAAAGCCGTGCTTTCGTACGCCCGCTAGACTTGGCAAGATTAGTCACATCTATGGCAGAAACACCTTTCTTAATAATCTTGATACGTTCTGTTGGCATCATCCGGTAGATATCGGCGAAGTTCATTACATTTATTTCTCTGAGCTTAACAGCAGCTTTCTTGCCAAGCATCTTCCGCGATTCTGCTGTTGTTTCACCCTTTTCAGTAGACGTTGTCATAACCCTCTCCTTTGAGTCTTTATTTTGTCTCATTTGATACATTCTGTCAATTAGAGGGCGTTTGGCAATGAGAGCATAACCACGGGTTTGTGTTCTGAACACTATATGAATTAGAGTAGCCATAGTGTTTTAATCATAAGGTATTCACTTATGGATTAAAACACTTACTATCTGACCAATGTCCGTCTCTGCTTTTTACTCTGCTGATCTTTTTCAGCAAGACTTTGTAGTTTCTCAACCTTGGCTTGTTCAGATATTTTCTTAATAACCGAATCTACTTGGCGTTTAACCGCCTCAATACCTAAAGTGCTTTTATTGGCCAGATCATTAAAATCACTTAATTTCTGTGTGACTTGTTCATTAGGTGCGAAGGTCGCAAAAACCGCAACACCATTAACAAGTTCTGCCGCTTCCAATGCTTTTTCCTTGCCAGGATTTTTACTATTTACAATTTCCTGACTACGGTCATCATCACCGGCGATAACAATCTGTTTCTGTGGGTATTTTTCATGTAAAGCAAGAGCTACTTTAGGCAGGTTCCCTGAATCAAATGCGGCCACAACGGGATGATCCAGGGCTTTGGATAATGTGTCTGCGGTCGCATAACCTTCAGCAATCACAATGACAGGTGTCGCATCAAGCGCGGCCACACCTTGGTTTTTGCTATCGACCACATGAAAATTACTTTCTTTTTTGCTACCTGTTGCAAAGAACTTAGCGCCGCTTGGCTGTATTGTTTGTACGCTCCAAGTCTCTCCATTGATATCTTGCGCTGGTAGCAATAAGTCCCCTGCTGTTAATACAATATTGTCTGGATTGGATTCACGTAATGCCTTGGATTCCTGCCAGTCTTTACCGATTTTTATTATGGCGTCTTTGGGTAAATCATCTGCATTTTCCGGCACGATCTTTAAATCCCCAGGCCGCGCATTCTTTGTTTGTAGGTAGGGGTGATTGGCACTAGCCGATGGTGCGATAGCAAGCAACGCTTTGATGCTATCCGCAACTTTCAATTGCTGCTCATGCTGCACGGCTTTTCTATTTTGCTGATTGATGGCAGCTTGTGCGCTAAGTTCTGCTTTTTGTCCATCATTTAAGGTATAGCCTTTGGCATTCCAACGTGTCTCTATTCCTGTACGGTTATTCTTAAAATATCCGGCAGGATTGCCATCAAGATGTCCCACATAGAATCCTGATTTCTCAGCTGCTTTATCACCTTCAACTTTGATTCTTTGCTTGGTGCCATCCATCACCGGATGATTGCCGTCAACAATACAACCATTAGCGCGTAGTAATTCAGCAAACTCTACCCGAGGGTCAATTGCGGGTTCTTGCTGATTGGTTACATTCTCAGGCATCCAGCGTTGCAATGCCTGGATATCGGCCTTCTCTCCTACAAACCAAGATTTTTGGTTGTTATCCCACATTGCACCAGCAGCTTTAGCCTGGTCTTTTTCCGCATAATGGACGACCAGATATTGACGTGTGGCCACGCCTTCTTTTTCATTGGTTTTTTGGCCTGGAACATTCTGTTCAACTTCATCGGATTGTTTGTTTTTCATATCTTTAACCTGATTTCGTAATTCCTGTTCTTTATGCATTGCAATACCTTCAGCTAATTTTCGATCTTCCTTAGCTGCCGATATGTCCTCGATTGTGCTACGTGGGTCTTGTCGGACACGATCTTCAAGTACAGATGCAAACTTGACGGCCTTCTCGAACTCATTCTTCTCTGATGCGGCATCAATCAACTTGAGTTGGTCAACCAATTGTTCTGCTTCTTGTTCCGAATGAATAGTTTTCAGCAATTTAAACGTTTGATCGTTACGTTGTGCATAAACGCCCTTTTCATCCGTATCCATTGAGTAACCTTGCACATTAATGCGCCCATTCCAATCAGCAGGAATATTAATACCCATCTTGTCCTTGGCAACTTCTACAAATTCTTGTTGATCAAGGTTGCCATTTTGATAGAATTTTCTGGCATCTGCTACCAGGTTAATTGCATCCACCTCAATTGATGACATGTCCGCCATCAAATTTTTGAATGTTTTTGTATTTTGGGCGGTTACTGTTGCTAAATCTGGCGAAAGGGATTCTGTGCGTGTGGTGTTTGGCTGGATTGGCATATTTATATTGTCTTGCGCCTGAACAACCGTTTGTGTTTGTGTCTGAGACAATGACATGACGTAATCCTGAATTTTTTCAGCGTCGCTAGCCGCACGAAATATTTCTTTGGGATCTTCCTCCAATACCTTTATCCATGAGCCCACATAAGCAGCATGTTGCCCAGGGTCATGACCAATCCCTAGTTCACTACCCATGATCATACTGGCAATTTCTGCGCGTAATTCTTCTTTTGCGTATGCTTCGCTACCAAATGGATTACCCAGATCACGACTAAGACGTGATTCATGTCCAGTCCAATGACCCAGTTCATGCAGTGCTGTTGCGTAATATTGATCCTGTCTTTGAAATTGCTCTTTGTTCGGTAGGTGAATCTCGTCAGATGATGATCGGTAAAATGCTTTATCATTTTGGCCATGATGGATTACGGCATTGGATGCCTTTAATATTTGTTCAGCACGGTCTATCGGTTCCCAATCAGGGGTTTTAATCTCAAGTTTGGGTAAATTATCAAGCTGTTCAGCATTAAACACTGTGGCGTAAAACGCTTTTGGGCGCGCAAGTTTTACCTGCTCTTTTATTTGCTTGCCATCGCTGTTTAGAACAGGATTGCCGTTATCGTCTTTTTTGGGACGTTCTTCTGTGAATTTCCAGTACTGTACTTGTGTGCCTTTTTCGCCTGGACGTACTTGTGCGCCAAGGCTTGTTGCCTGTTTATAAGTCATCCAACGTGGGTCAGAGTGCCCTTTACTCATCAGATGGATGGTATTAATTCCACGGTAGCGTTTACCAGTCGATGGATTATTGGGTAATGTTAAAAGCGGATCACCAGGTTTCCACGGTTTTTGCCAGGGTGCTGTACCCTGCTTCAATTGTTTAATCAGACGATCAGCAACTTGTTCATGAAAAGCTCTTTTGTTCGTGTTCATTTTGCACCTCCGCTTTGGAGTTGATCCATCGTGCTATCCAATGCATCTTCTAGACTCAAAGCGTCTTCTTCAAATGCGCCTAGTCGTTCTGCCTCAGCAGCATTAAATACAGCCTCAAAGCCTGGTGTTTCCATGTCGGACAGTTTTTCATCTATGACTTCATCCATGTACTTCAGGTCTTCTTCCGACATTTCGGTTTCTGGTTTACGCATGAGATTCACTCCTTCAAAAAAACAAATGCACTATAGGATTGCTGCTTTAAATTAAGTCACGAACAATGCGCATTGTTTATGCTCAACTTAGGTTGGTTACACACAGTGTTATCCCCGGAATTTGTGGATAACACTGTGAATTACAAATTGAGAATAAACACAAAAAAATGCATTATTCTTCTTTACTATTTGCTGTGGCCAGGTAGTTCTCCAACCAGTCCGCCCATTGAACGGCCTTAACGATTAAGTCGGCACGATACTTTGAATTATATTTTGGCGTACGAGAATGATAGTTTGACGCTTTCGTCCAGATATCACCCTCGTCATTTTGGATGTGTTGACGTACCCGCCAGGCTGCTAAATCAAATGGATAACAACCGGACTGTGCTACATCGTCAGTTGTTATCCCGTACCGTGCTAAATCACCCAGGTAAGCCGTATTAAATTGCATTGAACCGACATCATGCGTTCCATTGCTGTTAAGTACCCATTGACCAGGTTTGCCGCCTTCTTTTTCTGCTATGGCCAATAAAATATTGGCCGGGATTCCATATTTCATGGCTGCTGTGACCAAGCAGATAACCTGTTCTTGCATGGCTGGCGGCAAATCCATTGTTTATGGTTGTTGCTCTGGCTCAAACATAAAAACCTCTATCCGGCGATTTTTTGCACGGTTGGTGGGGCTATCATTGGGTACTATTGGATCATAAGAACTACGGCCATCAATAGCTATACGAATAGAGGGTATGCCCTGACTCGCTATATATGCGCGTGTATTTCCCGCACGGTTAACCGAGAGTGGATTATTTACCTGATCGCTACCCGTATCATCGGTATGACCGACAATGAGTACTTGTGAAGTCGGATTACTCGCTAAACCGGTAGCCACACTATTCAAGACTGGATACATATTTGGTTTGATTCTTGCGCTCCCACTATCAAAAGAAGCATCCCCCGGTATATTCATTTTTAGTAGATTATTATCAGTTTGCGTGATCTCAATACCTGTACCGGCTGTTACCGCTTCCAAGTCTCTTTTTTGTTTTTCCATTCTGCTAGACCAGATATAGCCCCCTACTGCACCCACACCGGCACCAATACCTGCACCAAGGGCTGGATCACCTGCGATAGCACCAATTACCGCACCAACTGCGGCACCTATGCCGGTACCTGCTGCTGTGCCCTGTGCGGTATTGCGTTGTGATTCATTCAGGTTTGCGCAACCGCTAAGAGAGAGTGCGATTACTACTAAAAAAACAATAAATTTCTTACACATGACAGCCCCCTTTCTTAATTAAATAACACGACCATATTTCTTATTAATCTTGTCTCCCCAACCATTGTTGGATGAACATTTATTTAAGAATTTTCCACGGGCTTTAAATGTCTTGCTAAAACTAATCCCGCCATGTTTCTTAAACTTAATAATGCTGAAATAATCTTTGACAGGTTTACTACAACTACTCACAACACCTGATCCTTGCAACATTCCCGCCATACACAAGACTGTTGTACAAGAATCTTTCGCTTGAGCCGGTGTGGTTGTTAAAAACATTAAAACTAAAAGAGTAAGAAGCTTTTTCATGTCTAAGTCCTTTTGCTTGGTAGTATTAACAGGTTTTTATTGTGGTCATTTAAAATGGGGGTTTGACAAGCCCTTGCTTTTTCTTGGGGTTGTGCTGAATTCTCCCCCTCCTGATCCCGAAGATGCATTCTTAACAGCATCTATTGCACTATTGCCGCCTTTTCCTCCACCCAGTATTGATGCGATTGAACCCAGGGCACTTGCCGCCTTGGTCATTCCCATACTTGTAACAGCCATTGATGTGGCCGCTGCGCCCATTACTTGACCACCACTGTAGTTACTCACCCCGCTACTATTGAAACCACCGCCGGTAACAATTCCTGACAGCATTGGCGGTATTTTTGATGCCAAGACATAAAATGCAATAGCAAAAATTAACATGACCACGAGTTCTTCAAGGCTCATTAGGTTTTGACTCATTTTTCCGTAATAAATATTCAGAAAATCGCCACCGATACCAATGATTAGCGTCATGGCAAGTATCTGTATGCCGACACTTAATACCGTCCTGAAATAATTAATGGCGATGTCTGATGTCCACCGTGCACCACCAAAGCCTAAAAGGAAAATACCAGCATACAAAAGCACCCAGGCAGAAATAAGTAGGAACAATACATTGACTGCAATGATGGTCAAGATAACCGTAATGACTAGCACAAGAATTGCTGCAATAATGCTGTCAATAGGATTCCAAACTGATAAGCTCTGACCAAGTTGATACCATATTCTTATGACGACATCTATAATGTTGCCGTGCGCCGAACCAAACTGCCCCGAAGCTTGATTACCCAATACCTGCATGGAATCAATGATGGTGCCACCAATATTCTGACCTGACACGGCATTAGTCAGTAACCAGAAGAAAAACCCTGTGAAGATGATAAAACGGGTAAATTCAGCAAAGAAATCTCCAATATCGGCCTTGCGTAGAATCATCATGCCAAACGTCCAAACCATGGAAATTAATACCAGTGTCCAAAACAAGCGGGTTGCCGCCGATTCTAGTACGGTCTGCCAGCCTTTGGCTTTATTACCAAACTTTTGGGCGACCTCATCTAAAATATTTTGACCTGTCGCTGGATCAATATAGGACAGATCAGCAAATGCGGCGGTAGAAACCAGCGTCAAGGTCAAGCCACTAAAAAAAGGATATAGATTTGGTTTGTTCACTGGTTGTCTCCTAACCGTTGGGTTTAATCAAATTCCACTTCTTTAAGCACAACAGGATTACCTTCTTCATCAACCGGCCCATTTATAGTCCAGCGTATTCCAGAGTCGTATGTACCAGGCTCTGGTAAAGGCCCCTTAGTTTCAAGATATCCCTTTGGTTCCTCACATCCAACCAAGGTAAAAAGCAATATCGCAGTAATAGAAATAATGGTAATTTGATTGGTTTTCATAATTGACTCCTTTGGTTTAAATTAAAATCCGTCCCGAACATTCCATTTCCTCGGTTGTGGCAGGTTAACCGGACTAAGCCGTCTGGTAAAAGCCTCATGTGCTGCCTGTTGCATCGCCTCACGATCTATACGCGCCTGTTCTCTAACAATTTCCACGTTATGCTGTGCAACGAGCATAGTTTTTACCTGTAAAAGCTGATTGGACTGATAAGCAGCCAGTTGATTGGCATACTGAATGGCTTCCATCTGTCCTTCTGCCGTTTGCGCGTTTGATTGCAGCAATTGCAAATGAGCTGCATCAAGCGGGGCTTCAAGTTGATGCAGTTCCAAACCCTTTAACGCTGCATCAGTGGCACTTTTCTGTGCATCTGTACTCTTGATCTGCCCTTCACGCATTAACTGCCATTCTGCGGCAGAACATTTAGTATTAAGATTAAAGCACGGAGAATTACTGTAATAGCTGGCGTTTCTGTATCTGTTCAGGTAGCTGTCAATACCGCCTTGCGTTTGATAATATTTCAACGTATTCGATGCCCGAACCAGTCTGTTCATCGTGTATTGCGCCTTTGACCAGACATAAGCAGCTGGTGCAACGGTGTTTTTAATCTGGTTTTCATACTGCTGCAATTGGGTTTGATATTGTTGTATTTGCTTGGCGACCGAAGCCACATTCTCAATTGCTGAAATGGTGGTTTGTGATGCGTTTGCAGCATCAAAAACAGGTATGCCACCGGCTTTTATTGCCAATGGATAACCTACCCCACCAACTAGAATTATTATGAACAAGATCAATTGAATATTAATGCTGTTAAGTGTCATCTTTAATCCTTCTTGGCGTAATTAATTAAATCCTTGATATGGTTTAGCAAAAACCATGTCTTTAGTAACAATCACATTGAATCTAAAACCTGGACGAATCTCAAGGGTTGGTGCAATATTTAGATTCTTCATCATTAACCGTGTGGTTGCTTGCCCCAACTGTTGACCTAATGACTGACTCATTATGCTACCGGCATTTTGCCGACCAAACGCCCCGCCTGAGTCGCGCTGACTATAGGCCGCACCAGCTACCACGGCAGACATCAATAATGCCGATCCGAATATCCGGAAATAGTGATTATTAACTTGATCATTGAAACCAGACTGGCCGAGGGCATCAGAACCAGGCATTGCGCCAATATCCATTGTCTTGCCATCAGGAAAGATAATCCTTTGCCAAGCAACAAGCACACGTCTTTGACCAAATGCGACCTCATTTGAGTAACTACCAACCAGACGCGCACCTTGGGGTATCAAACGATGCTTGCCAACGGGTGTGTCATAAATGTCCTGGCTGACTTGCGCCATAATCTGTCCAGAAAGTTCTGAATTAATGCCGGAGATCAAAACAGCCGGTATTACGAACCCAGGAAATAGGCTATAAGGTGTGACAGGTGCCTTTGGTTTACTGTCCAGCTTCCAGCGATCTCCTTCCCCATCAAAACGGGCAAAACTATCCACTGGCTGGTTTGAATCCTCACCAAGTAATTGTGGTGCAGAGTCATATTCATCCCCTGCCCCACCACCGCTAACCCCGCTGTCCCGAATTTGTTGTAGTCTGGCTTGATAGGCAGCCGTAGGGTTTTCATTGGCTTGAGCATTTATTTGTTGTCTAACTGCGGCTAATCTTGCCAACATTTCTTCTCTACCTGGTGTTCCACCTGAGGAGACATGGCCAGTTGACGAGTCTGAACTTTTTGGTGCAACCATAGCGACATTGGTACTCGCTTTTACCGCTTCCTCGAACAGTTGCATCTTCATCATACGAATATGATCAGCATCGGGGTTTATCTCCTGATGCGCTACTTGACTTCCTGGCGGCATTGGCGGTAAATCAAGATTATCAGGACGCGCAATGATGATTTCCTGCGCTATTTCGTGTGCGTCATGTACTTCGGGTGGCGGTGTTTCTGATTCGATTATTCCATCTGTAAAATCACCCGTAATCATTGCCGCCAATAAATTAGTAGACCCAACCTCTGTGATTTCCTCATCATTCTCAGTGTTTTGCTGCTCTGAGCGATTCATCGCTACGACCATCATAATTAACAAAAAAGTCAGCATGATGCCTACCGCAATATAGATGGGTAAGTTGTTGACACGGCGTACACCAGCATTCTTTGCGGTTACACCAGGGGATGCATCAGGAGACATTATATTTGACATGGTTTTACTCCTTACGAACCCAGTAACCTGCTGGATTAACTGTATTCTCGCCAACACTATAGGCGCGGGTGAGTACCTGTTCATCAACCAGAACTGTGAGACGGTACAAGTCTTCAGTCTGATCAAAAATATATCCAAGCATTAAGCCTTTAGTTACAGATGGGTCTTTTGGCTTGTTAAGGTTTGATTTTTGATCTTGATGAATTGCATAACCGCCCATCCGTAAACTTTGCAGTAAGGCATCGCCAAATGAATCTTCTGCGCGATGAGCGATATTAAATTGTGTGCTGGCTGGTGGATAAAGCAGCATGAGTTGATGCGCTGCATCACTGGCCATGACTTTGTTGTGCGACTCAATATTGTGTTCAATATAATTGCCGTATGGCAAAGTTGCGCAACCGGCCAGAACAAATGACAAGGTAAGTGTCAATATCAGTAACCTGAACATGATTAATTCCCCCCGCTCTTGGTAATCGTTACGCGGTTTTGGTTACTACCAACACCGGTGATTAGCACTGCTTTATCAAATACAGCATCCACAATGTAGCGGTCTTCCTGTAATCGATAATTGACCATTGCTGTGGTGTCTTTTGAGAACATACCGCCTTCTTTACGCACAACCATCAAAACAGGCGCCTCAGTCCGTGCAAATGTGGACTGCATTTGAATAATCGTTTTTTTGCCATCGTTATAAACACGCAGCGGTTTCCATGAGGCCGAACCTGATACTGTGTATAAAAAGTCCAAATCGCCTAGATACTCACCCGTTTCAGAAATCGTTCGGGATTGCTTAATTTCCATCGCATGATTTTCTCTTGATTTGATTGCATCCCATTTTGCTTGTGCATCTTCAGGATAAATAAACGCAACTCTTGGCATAAATTCATGGCGATGTGAACGTAGGCGTATGTGATAGGTGCGCCGGTTGGTTGTCACAACCAGGGACGTTTCCAGTCCAACGTCCAAAGGTTTTACAATCAAATGTTGAATCTCATGACCGCCACCACCCGTAATGGCAGGTTCCACCTGCCAACGCACTTGGTCACCTAAGTGAATGGAATTGACTTGTTCCCCAGGTTGTAATTGAATATCACAAACCTGCAATACCGCACAGACGATGCTTGGCTGTTGGGAGCCAAACAAAAAACGGATCGAGCCATCGGGTCCGGCGACTGGCTTAATACCAGTATTGCTCGATGATTGCCATTTCTTAGCAATCGCAATTGATGCTCGTTCCTGTGGCGTTAGATTCGGGTTTTGTTTGGTGAAATAGGTGTCAGGGAAATTGCTGCCTACGGCTAGAACCGTAGATGACAGTAAACTGACACATAGCGTAAAAAATACAAATTGAGTGCGTTTCATTGTCTGCTCCCTAAACTAACTAGCTAACTTTCTTTGACCAGGAATAATCACTGATATAAATACCCAATGGATTGTTACGAATCTGTTCCTCTGTTGTATTAGCCGTCGATCCAACGCTATAGATGGTCAAGAGCGCTCTCATTCTGAAGGGTGCCTCTGACACAGTGCCTTGTCGGTCATAGGTGGTTTCCTTCCAGTCAACCTGCCATGTCTCTGGTGTTTGTGGAATCACTGATATGATTTCAATACTCACTGTCTCTGTGGCCGCTCGCTTAAAAGGACTGCTGTTTTCAGTACCATTAAGCCATTCGTTGGTTTTGGCGGTAGCCGGATCATTTTGTGAGAGCATTGCGTATGCCCTAAAAATAGCGCGGCGCTGTAATGCAATGTCAGGTGTGACCAACCGTAAATCAGTGATAAATGCAGCAACTGATGCATGTATTACTCGCGGATCAACAGCCGATGCAATATCTGCGCGTGATACTGCGACCGCTTCGCCCAATTGGTCTACTTGCACCACATACGGTATGAACTTGGATTGACTGCCGATATGAATAATGCCGCCAACTGCTGCTAAAACAATCATGAGGCTGAGTATGGCCAGGATTTGCCACATGCTGCGGGAAGCTGCGACAGAACCCATGTGATCATTCCAGGTTCGACGTGCATTCAGATAAGGATTGTCGTTCTCCCCTACCCTGCGGCCCCCTTCGATTGACTCGTCATTCAATCGTTCACTCGTGTCAGAATTACGTGTAAAGAAAGCTCTTATTGCATTCATACCGTGGCCTCATCTTGATGAAGTGTCAATCCGTTGATCTCAAGCCACGGCAGTACCCAATCATCACCATGTTTTGAGATTAAATGTTTAATCGTGGCAATTGATTCTTTGTCCGATGCACCAACAAAGGCCAGGGCAATTTGACTTAATGCCAACTCATAAACGCGTCGGCCATTCTCGGAAACACAGTAATATTGACGCTTGGGTGTGGCTGTTGCGAGAATTTCAATCTGGCGGGTATTGAGTCCCATGCGCCGATAAAGTGCGCTGGCATCTTCATCACGGGCATGAACATTCGGTAGAAATATTTTTGTAGCAGTGGATTCAACAATGACATCAAGAATCCCGCTGTTCGCTGCGTCAGATAGGTTTTGTGTTGCCATGAGTACCAAGCAATTAGCCTTTCTCATGACTTTTAGCCATTCACGGATTTTTTCTCGAAAGACCTTATGACCTAACATGATCCACGCCTCATCCAATATGATGGCAGCCGGTTGGCCGTGCAAACTGCGCTCGATACGACGGAATAGATATAACAGCGTTGGTAAGGCGTACTTTTCACCCAAATCCATTAATTCCTCAATCTCGAATGTGGTGAAATCGATCAATTCGAGTCCGTCTTCTTCGGCATCAAGCAAATGCCCCATCATGCCATCGACGGTATATTGCAGCATCACTTCACGGATGGCCTCGTCTTGAAGTGTCACTGAGAATTCAGACAAAGTTCTTGCCCCACTTTGATGCATACTGGTGAGTGCGCTACTGATTTCATTGCGCTGATTGGGTGTGATTACAATATTGTTCAACTCAATAATTGTACAAATCCATTCCAATGCCCAGGCACGGTCTGCCTTTGTTTCTAAAAACTGTAATGGGCAGAACGCCAACGCATCATCATCTGCTGCAACTGAGAAATGATTGCCGCCAACTGCCCTCGTTAACGGGAACATTGACATGCCTTTATCAAAGCAATAAATGGACATGCCCTGGTAGCGGCGTAATTGCGCAGCAATGAGTCCTAAATGCGTTGATTTACCCGCACCTGTTGGCCCAAACATGAAGGTATGCCCTATGTCCCCAACATGCAGGTTGAGACGAAAAGGTGTTGCGCCTTGTGTAATACAATGCATGAGTGGTGGTGCGTTAGGCGGATACATTGGGCAGGGCGCTGCATTCGTTCCTGGCCAAATCGTGTTGAGTGGCATTAAATCAGCAAGATTCATGGTGTTTAACAGGGGACGGCGTACATTCTCAACACCATGACCAGGCAAACTACCTAAATATGCATCTATCGTATTGATTGTCTCGATCCGCGCAGTAAATCCCAAATGATTAATCGCCTTGGCAACCTGCATTGCGGCGGCTTCAAGTGTTTCCCTGTTCTCATCCATCAGCACAACGACACTCGTATAGTAACCTTGTGAAACAAGACCACTATTCGTCTCTGAAATAGCTGCTTGTGCGTCTTGAGCCATATTTTGGGCATTTTCATCAATGTTGCTACTATGCGTGTTAAACACCTGGTCAAAAAAACCACGTATTTTTTGCTTCCATTTCTTACCGAACTTTTCCAGATGGGCTACAGATTCATGGTTATCCATGAAAATAAAACGTGTTGACCAACGGTATGTACAGGGTAATTCGGCCAGAGGATTGAGTATTCCTGGTGTTGATTCGAGCGGAAAACCCTCAATGGATACCACTTGAATAAAGTTGCGGCCAATTTTAGGCACAACCCCGCCATAAAATTCCTGACCACAAATCAATGCATCCAAATACATAGGGTTCTTCGGTAGAACCATTGGATGATCCATACCTGTTATACAAAACTGTATCCAGCGTAAAAAATCATCGTGGGTAATGGTTGATTTGTCCTCATTAATTATTTTTTTACTGGCCAACCGAGTCAATGCGATGGTGCCAGACAAGCGCGACTCAATATTCAAGCATTCACGCTTGAAATATTTAATGAGGTTAAAGGTTCGTGCTTTATTGTCTGGTGCAGTTTCTTCATCATCAAACATGAGGTCAACAAATTGTCGTTCTGCCAGCATTGGCGGTAAATAGGTCACTGTCAGAACAAAATAACTCTCATACAAAGTACCGGTACGCTCAAAAGTTCTGCGCCGCTCGCTATCAATGGCCGCTGATACAGGATCAGGAAAATTTGACAATTCTTGGTCTGGATAACCCTCTGCGGGTTTGCGAACAGAATCAATGTGAATCATCCAGCCGGTGCCAAGGCGCGATAAGGCATTATTGATTTGTAGAGAGACATGCTCACGTTCTGCGTCCGTACTGCTTGCTGTGTCGGAGCCTTGAAACTCCCAGGCTGCCATCAGTGACCCATCTTTGCCGACAATCACGCCATCATCAACAACAGAGGCATAAATAAGCAGATCAACAAAACCTGGTTCTGTACTGCGGTGTTTGTCCAATTTGTATTTGCTCTCAACTGAACGTGTACGCATGAACAACACAGATAACAGCACGATACCGCTACCGGAAAAAAAGATGATTAGGCTCTCGATCATCGGTATTGCCTCTCTTGAGTTCTGGTGTTGACATAGAAAGGAGTGCTGCGTGGCGCGTAATACTCCCTATATTTGCGGTGGCGCAAATAGACTGGGCGCAATAGCGGATCACTTTTGGCCATCAGACGCAATACGTATAAAGCAAAAGTCCACAAAGTGATGCCAAAGACAAATGCTTTAAATTCAAATGCGCTAAAAATCAGGGTGAAGGCCAGGAGGCCGGAGAACATCACCATTTCTCTATCTCCACCCATGAAAAGATTAGGTCGGTTCGCGGACTGGCGAATAGATGCAGCGCGCAACGCCATGCTTAATCTGCCTTATTATTTGGCGTAATAGCCGGTTCTGATGGTATTAATAAGGATTCTTCGGCGAGCGGTGTAATGACTGCACCAGCAAATAGATTGGTCATGATGTTCTGTGCGCCAATGAGTAATGCCATGACCAACACAATGAAAATCAATGTCCTGAAAAACGCATTCAATTCACCACCAAAAATCAAGATACCTCCGGCAACGACAATACCTATGATGGACAACGTAAATGCAACTGGGCCAGTTACCGAATTTCTTAAATTAACAAGCCAGGATTCATAAGGTAGGCCACCACCGCCACCAACAGAAGCAAGTGCCAACTCAGGGGCAAGTAGGAGAAAAAAAGCGAATACAATTAACGAGAAGTTGAGAACAGACAATTTCAAGCTTCCTGGTACAAGTGCATGTATCATTTGAGACCCCTTGTTTTTGGTTTAGAATTTCTTGGTGCGGTAACTTCCTCTCTTGTAACAATCTACTTCTATGATTTCCTGAATTCGACGCCCGGTTGGTGTACGCGATACATGCACAATTAAATGCACAACCTCGCCTATGAGTGATTCAATATCATCTGGTGCGGATTTATTTCGGGTGATTAATGATTTCAGGCGGGTTAGTCCTGAGAGCGCATCATTGGCATGGAGTGTGGCTGCGCCACCTTCATGCCCAGTATTCCATGCATCGAGTAAGTCCAATGCTTCTTCACCCCTCACCTCCCCTACCAGTATTCGGTCTGGACGCATACGCAAAGTTGTTTTTAGTAATTGCGTCATCGACACATCTAATGTCGTGTGATATTGCACAAAATTCTCTGCGGCGCATTGAATCTCGCCAGTGTCTTCAATTATGAAAATGCGCTCAGTTGGGTCATGGTTGACCATTGCATTGATGATTCCGTTAACCAGCGTTGTTTTACCGGAACCCGTACCACCAACAACAAGGATGTTGCGGTGTTCTGCGATTGCAGATTTAAGCTTTTTGTATTGCTTTTCCGTCATGACACGTTGGTCGAGGTATTGCTCTAAGGTGAAAATCGCAGCTGCTTTTTTACGGATAGCGAATGTTGGTGATGTAACGATAGGAGGAAGCTGACCGGCGAATCGAGAGCCATCAAGTGGAAACTCGCCTTCAATAATTGGTTTTAATTTGGTGACTTCTTTGGAATGGAAACCGGCAACGGTTTTAATAATTGCTTCGGTTTGGGCTGGTCGTAGATTACCGATACAGGCCATCGGCGCACCTAATTTCTCTTGCCAGACGCGACCATCGGCGTTGACCATTATTTCTACTGTTTGGGGATCATTTAATGCGGTGACTAACAATACGCCCATATCACGCGACAGCTTATCTATGGCACGTTGTTTTAAACTTGAAACATTAACTTCAGAATCTTGCGGTTGCATATTCTTGTCTCATTAATGACCGACAGGAATAATACAATATAATGGTTTATATAATTATGCAATAAGTTTTTATATTATTTTTTTATTTTAGATAATTTCTTCTTATTTTCAGCACTCCAAAGATTAACTTGATAAGCTTGAAACTTAGTAAGTGTCCCACAAGCACGCACAAATCCTTCAGGTAACATAGATTTAGGTGAGCCACTCATTAGTTCTCTCAGTTCTTCTTCAGAGAGACTTGTTTGCTCCAAAAGGATAGGAAGTGGCGTTTCCAAAGCATTTGCAATAGCTTCCATAATCCTCAATGACGGATTTCCTCTGTCTTGTGTCAAATCAGACAAAAAGGATAGTGAGATATCCGCCCTCTCAGCCAATTCTATTTTGGTCATACCTAATTCATCTAATAGACGCGCAACATTTGTTGCAAATATTTGGTTATACAAGTCTACTATCTCCTTAATTCTATTTAAATTATTTTGGAAGATGCGACAAATTGACGCACTTTAGCGGCTAAACTTTTTTCTCCCGAATAATAATTCAATCATTGAACAACATTTACATTCAAATTTACCTTCAACTCTAGCTTATATATTCATAAATATACTATGATCTTGATCTCCCTGTTAATAATGCTGTTGTATTTTAATAAAAGACTTACCTTTGATAGTTCTGGCTTATAAAACATAAATGAAAAATACCGCTAAAGATAAACTCAAAAAGAAAATTACTACAGTAAGTTCGTTAGAACTTGATCTAAGTCTTCTTGATGAAGACCCTAGTCAACCGCGCACCGAATTTGATCCATTTACGCTGCAAGAACTTGCAAACACTATCCGTCTTCGTGGTGTTAAAACACCAATATCAGTACATCCGAACCCAGAGAAAGAAGGACGTTTTATAATTAACCATGGCGCAAGGCGCTTTAGGGCTTCAATGCTTGCCATGAAAAAAACAATTCCAGCATTTATTGATACAGACTATTCAAAAGTAGATCAGGTCATTGAGAACCTGCAACGAGAGGCTTTAACGGCAAGAGAAATTGCCAATTTTGTTGGATATCAATATTCCAAAGGAATTAAACATTCAGAAATAGCCAAAATGATTGGTAAATCTACGGCATTTATATCGAACCACTACGCATTATTAAATCTGCCGAGTACAATTGCATCGTTATTCAATGAAGGAAAAATTAGGGATGTAGTACTTATCACGAACCTTGTTAGTGCCTATAAGGAATCCCCTGAAATCGTGATTGACTGGATAAAAAACCCTGAACAAGAGATAACACGTAGTTCTGTCAAACTTTTACGTCAATTTATTAAAACAGAGGAGAAACAAACTTTATTAATAAGTACTTCAAAAATAGATAGTGATCCAAATGCTGAACCCCCTGCCAACAGAAAAGAAGCAAATCAATATCATTATTCCAATGATAAATTATTATCCCTTTTGGATCAGTTTCATAAAAATATTGACTTACAAAAGGATCTTTCAGTTAAAGCTCTTGATAATTTAACAAAACAAGAACGAAATAACTTCTCATCTTTACTCCAGAAATTAGTTAATTTTGCAAAAGAATAAAAAGATATATAAGATCTATAAATAGACTAATGTATACAATATATCCTTTTTTAGCTAAAATACTAAAAGTAGGTTTTAATTTATTTTTATTTCAGGGGGTAGTCAAGGATGCATAACTCGCAGATAATTTATAGAAAATCTAATAGATTAATTCCCCACAAAATGCCAATAAAGAAACCACCAAAAGAACACATAAAAAGTATACAACTTGATCTGTTCTCTCAATTCGTAACCAACGATCAAAGCCAAGTATCAAATACCGTTGAGCTTTGGGAACGTATACCTAAATATTTTTTTACAGCTAAACAAGTTGAAAAACTACGTACTGATAAAGGATTGGCAGAACCTTACGAATGGAAATATACAGAAAATGGTAATGAATACACCGTTTCTATTCAACCCGCATTAATCAAACAAAAAAATGGAAGTTACAAAGCTTTTTTCCCTGGTGTAACAGAAGAACTTATAGAAGAGGCTTTAAAAAAAATAATCACTGACAAACAATTCGCAATCCATGACCCTGAAAAAGTAGAAAGTTGGATTAAATTTACTTTGGGTATGATTCAAAAAGAACTTAAAACAAAAGGACGAACTAGAAGTATTGATGAAATCAAGCATGCTATCAACGTTATGAGTTCATGCCTCCTTACATTTAGTAAAGAGAAAAAAGAACTCTGGAAAGGCGCTATCCTCCAAGACCTAGTTACTGTAAGCCGTAACGAATACTTAGCCTCCACAGGCACTCATCACATTGCAAGACTACCCCTCTTTATCAGCCACAGTATAAATAATCTTGACTATAGACAATTTAACTACGAACGATTAATGAGTTGTAACGAACAATTAACACGTTGGTTATATAAACGACTTATCAATCGCTTCACCCAAGCTAGTTACACAACAGAATATTCCTGTATGTATTCAGATATAAAACAAGCAAGTGGATTATTACAACAACAAAAAGAAGGAAATAATAGAACCAAAATTCTTTCTGCCTTTAATGAGTTGAAACAAAAAGGTGTCATACTTAATGTAAAAATAGACGAGCGTAAAACAGGCCGAAACATTACAGATATAAAATATACGATTAAAGCAACGCCATTATTCATAAAAGAACAAATTGCTGCCAACAAACGTACCACCGATACAAAAACAATAGCTCAAAAATCAGGTATTCAGATTCTTAAAAAACCATAAAATTAAAAGTTATAGATTTAACAAACATAAAAAACCTAAGCTATAGGTTTAACCAGCAATAAGGATTGCAAGTTATAGGTTTAACCAACAAGTGATATAGGTATAACAAGCATTAAAGAACTTAAGTTATAAGTTTAACCAACAAGTGATATAGGTATAACAAGCATTAAAGAACTTAAGTTATAGGTTTAACCAACAAATGATATAGGTATAACAAGCATAAAGGCACCTAAGTTATAGGTATAGCAAGCATAAAAGCACCTAAGTTATAGGTTTAACCAACAAGTGTTATAGGTATAACCAGAAATATGTTATAGGTTTAACCAACAATTAGAATAATACTTATAGGTATAACCAGATTTAAAAATAAAATGATATAGGTATAACCAAAACTACATCAATAAAGTTATAGGTTTAACAAGAATTTATATCAATATGTTAAAGGTTTAACCAGAAACTAAAATATAAGTTATAGGTACAACCAGCAGATAAATACTAACCTATAGGTTTAACCAGCACATAAAAAAAATAATTCCCCATAACTTACTGATATTATACTCTATTTTACTTGTGGATAACTTGCTATTCTTTTCTTCTTTTAATCTTTTAATACTTATATATAATTAACCACAATTATAATAGGTGTACGTGCAATATAAATATTCAATTTATTCAAACAACTAATATCCTTATAAATTTAACCTAATAAAAGCCTTTTAAACTACTCTAGACAGCTTTTCATAGGCTAAAATATATAAACAATACCAAACTACCATATTTATTTTTTAATTGATTACAGAGCTGTTAAGGAGCTTTTAACTAGATAACGAATGACCATAGTATTAAAAAAACAAAAGTAAAATAATTTACTCCAAGAAAAAAACAAAGAATCAAACCCTAAGTAATTGGATTAGTTGTACTAAAAAGAATGATTTTTAATATGAAAAAACGCCTAATTGTAATGAATGGACAAAAATTAGCTCAGAATGATTCAACTGGCGATTGGAAAACAGAAAAAGTTACCAAAGCTGAAGGCGTCAAACCTGGTATATACAACCTATACAATGCAGTCGATGCAAATAAATCTAACGATAATATCGGAGAAGTTATTCATGTCGACAAAAAAGATAATGCGCTTTATCAAAAAAACGAATCACAATACATTAAACATGATCTAAACTGTTTTGAACAAATTCCAGAAACAGGCCGTATGATAAATATAAAGTACGAAAACAACAAAACAAATATTACTGAAGTATCAAAAAAACGTAGTCAAAGTATTAAATTATAATAATTCGTTACTTTAATAGGTATTATATAATTTACTATTTGTTACAAAAATAACGTAATACAACTCTCTTACTTCTTTCGCGTAAATCCTTAGTACTTTTAGTGATAGAGAATCTCACTCCTCAATAGGTATACTTTTATAATGTTATACTTTTATACAACTATATCTGTATAAGTGTATACAAATATAGTTATAAATCAGCAATACGTTTTTTCCCTTTTTTTACAAAAAGCAAATCCAAGGCCTGTTTTAATAAAGCTTGGTTGGTTGTCCCCTCCTCTGCTGCAATAATACGAAGCTGCTTTGATACATCTGGTGAAAAATGTCCTCCGATTAACACAGTATTAGATCGCCCTACTTCTAATTCCTTTTTAGAAGTTTTCCTTGGTTCAATTATTTTCTTTTCAACCACTTTTTGATCTTGTTCTATGACTTGAGATTTTGCGCGGTTAAGCACTTCTTGTAATGAATTAGCCATATTTAAACATCCTCCCTTTCTTTATATAATTGTATACATGTATATTTGTATAATCTTATAATTTCATCTGCAGCTTTACCGTTAGGCTCATATTCTTGTACAGCCTTACCCTCAGACTGTGCACGAAAAAAAGCTTTCCTGTTTCCGATATGAACAGGACAAATATGCGCATTTAATTCTCCTATTGTAGTTATAGCGTCGATTGTTTCCTGTCCTACTGGTGGAACAAATGTAAGGACAATAGAAAATGGTTTGTTCTGTTGTCGTACTATTTCAATAGTGTGAATCATCGACATAGTGTCAAATACAGCAGTTTTTGTTGGGATGAGAACGTAATGAGCAACTTGAGATGCTTCAAAAGTAACATCGCGCGCAACAGCAGCGCCATCAATAATTGCTATATCCGTTCCTGCATCATCAGCTGCTTTTAACATTGAAGGAAGCCTCACAGATTGAACAGAGATAACGGCAGGTTTTTCTTCCTTTCTAACATCTAGCCAGAATGAGGCTGTTGCTTGTGGATCAAGATCAAAAATTGCTACTTTTTTCCCATCTGCCTCAGCGGCAACTGCTAAACAAGTTGCAAGTGTTGTCTTGCCAACACCACCTTTCTGAGAAAGAATCGATAATACTTTCATATAATATTCCCCTATAGAGCTATACGCCTATAATATTATAGTTATATAGCAGTATAAATGTATACAGTTATAATGAAAATATTTAATATTAAATGGGTTATCCTCCAAAGCATATACACTTATACCTGTATATCATTATAAAGGTATACTGTTATAAGTCTATATAAGTATAAAAGTATTATTGTATAGGTGTATATTTATATATGAGTATATTTGTATATTACTATAAGTATTAATGTGTATAAAAATATAAAAATATAAGGATATAGTTGTATATATGTATACATATATAGGTGTAATTATATATATTGTTATAGTTGTATAGTTGTATAGTTGTATAGTTGTATATGTGTATATGAACTAAGGACAGATTAACCACAGAGGCTGTCATTAATCATTTAGATTTTTCCTGGTTTTTATATAAAGAATTTAGAACCTCAGCTTTCTGTAAAAGGTAGGTGGACAAAATCATTTGTTTTTGTCCACTTGGGTGAGTTAATCATTTTTTTAATTCTTGTTCTCTGCATAAGCGTAGAACTTTATCTATGAGGCGATTAGGCTATTCACTAATAAGCAACTGTTTGACCGCCAGATTATTGCCCTGAAAGGGGAGTGTGACCGTGTTTTTGTAGAAGATGGTGTTTTGGCAACTAAAAAAAAGGCTAGTATAAGCGTGATATTTAGTTTAAATCATTGACACAGAATTTTAATACCACCACCACGCCGGAAGAAGAATTACTCGATAGTATTCCTCTGCAACCTATTATCGGTCTTGTCAGAGATTTACAGGCTAGTCCCAGAACACTTACGCGGGCTATGAAGGGGTAGATTTATATTGCGAATGGGTGCTTTTAAGGTGTATATTAGAACCTATCAGAAGATTTTAAATTTAGAGGCAATATCATGACAAAGCAATCAGTTAACTTTACATCGCCTAATGACGATTGGCTCAATGCAAAGGTTGCGAGTAAAGAATATCCAAACAAAACGGATGTTATAAACGATCTTATTCGCCGTGAGCGAGAGCGTGAAGAAAAATTTCAAACGCTTAAAGCTGCGATTGAGGAAGGTTTAGCCAGTGGAATCAGTGATAAAACCGTTGAAGAAATTAGAAACGATGTACTTAAACGGTTAAAAAAGAATGGGCAGATACCAGCTTAGTAAAGCAGCACAATTTGATATAGATGATTTGTATGCTAAGGGCATTTTAGAATATGGCTTACGTCAGGCTGATCTATATTATGATGGTTTGATTGAACGCTTTGAATTTCTCACAGACAATTCAAATATAGGTGTAAATTCAGACGAGCTTGCGCCTAACTTACAGCGATTTCCTTATGGTCGCCATGTTGTTTTTTTTACCAGCACAGACACCGGAATTATGATTGTTCGCGTATTAGGTGAAGAGATGGATTTTGAACGCCATATCACATAATAAGCTTAAACATGATGGAGTAATAACCGGATAGCTGTAAATAGCGCCAACTTTTATGGCTATAGGC
Organism: Nitrosomonas sp.; assembly: GCA_021774075.1. Classification (GTDB taxonomy): domain Bacteria; phylum Pseudomonadota; class Gammaproteobacteria; order Burkholderiales; family Nitrosomonadaceae; genus Nitrosomonas. The sequence continues at coordinate 32,560 of JAJFJK010000068.1, forward strand.
ATAAGACTTAACGAGATGGAAATCACCATTTTTTATTTTGCGGTGTAAAAATGGGCTGTAGGGCAGGGTTGTGGTGGTTTTTCGGGGTTTTGTGAACTGGTTAACTTTTAGGTAATAGTTAACGAGATTGTTGGCTAGGGACTAGAAAGAGGACAAAACTAACTTTGGTAACTATTTAGACATTTTAGGATAAGAGTAGCGGCGACCTGAAAAACGACTATCCCCGCCGCAAGCAGCGGGGAATTGACCTTGTTAAGACTTAACTGTCAAGTAGCTATTCTTAGACGACGGAAAAGAGCAACCATTCCAATAAAAGTCAATCCGAGGGTGCTTGGTATTGGTATAGGATTTGTCTGTTGACATTCAGGTAAATTCGGATTTGTTTGACAAGGAAAAACCTGAATAGCAGTACCCTGTACCCCAACCGTAAAGCCATTCCAGAACTCATTGCTCGAACTGCGCCATGTAACCGAATCAAATGCTCCGGAAAACCTAAGAACGCCGTGAGGTTCTGTTCCTCCGACGTTATTTGAGTTTAATTGATACTCAAAATTACCGCTACCTAGGTCGACAATAACTTTTTCTGCGCCACCGCATCCCCAATAACCGCAGTCATTCCCATCAACACCGCCTAAGCTTAGGATTTCAAAATCCTGATCAAAAGCGTAACCATTACCATTCAAACTCACAAATCCAAAAACGGGGTTAGCAATAGCTTGTGAAAAACCAAGTGTTTGAGATCCTTGACGACTCAAAGCTAAAATGTCGGTACCTGTAGGTATATTATCGACTCCATTAGCTCCTGTGCTAGTATACGGCGAAGTAGATGGGTCTCGTCCTGCACGATTGTTTTGCCAGTAGTCAATACCGCCACCATTCATCTGTGAAAATCCAATTCCTTGCGCATTAGTATAGGTAACACCAATAGTCTCACTACCCGAAGTGATCGAACCTGTTGCTGTGTAACCATTAGTAGCCGACTGACTAGTCCAGTCTGTCCAATTAATTGGAACGGCCATAGTAGATAAACTAATGCAACTAAATACTACGGCAACTAAATATTTTAGATTGTGAATTATCCCCTTCTTCATCGTTTCCCTTTTTTGTTTTGTTAACAATAGTTAAATTGAAAGCAATAATTAGGCCATGGATTATATTTGCAATAACTTCAATATGTTACGTATATTCTCGTGCCAACAAATCGATAATATGTAAAGAATTCCGACACATATAATCCCCGATATTTCCTACTACTGACTATTTAACTGAGAATTGATGACCACAGTACCTACTGTCCGCGCTAACAAACGCATTAACTTTTATCCAAAAGTTAACCAGTTTTTGTCTATGAAAACATAATGTTAAACATGATGCGGATTGGGCAGAAAATACGGTGCAATATTAACTGTAGTCGTTTGGTAGGACTCACATTTCACCAGCATTACTAAATGCTTTACCGTTGCGTACGAGATTTCCTGTAACCAACAAACATTGATTAACGAGATCAAGTAGGGGAGGGCGATCGTACCCAATATTGAGATTGATATGATTACCAGATTTAATTGTTACAGTTTTATTTATTCTGGTTGATTAAATGAGTGTAAGCATTTGTTTTTCTAGAATTAATGTTTTGCCAGGAAATTATTCTCCTTCTTATAATCCCCTGGTTCTCCACCTAAAAAATTACCTAATCATCATTATTTCTTTTTTCCATTCTGTTTAGCTTTAGTTTTTTTAGCTGGACGTGCTGGCTTTACAGCTGCTACTCCATCAGCAAGAGTTTTTCCTGGTTTGAATTTGACGACTTTCTTGGCGGGAATTGTCATGGCTTTTCCGGTTGCTGGATTGCGTCCTTCACGACCTGCACGTTCGGTCACTGAAAAAGTACCAAATCCTATTAACTGAACGCCATCACCTTTAGCCAGTGTTTTTTGAATGATTCCTAGTAATTCATTCAGCATGGTGGTTGTTTGTGCCTTGGTAGTATTAGAACCTGTAGTGATAGCTTCAATCAGTTCAGTTTTGTTCATTAGGAATAGTCCTTTTAGTGGTTTAGAAAATATTTGCTAGAATTATAAAATATAATACAAAAAAACAAGGCACTACACCGTAAACACTGGGGTATTAACTGCGCTGTTCGATTTATTGATTTAAGCCAGCCTTCGCCCCAAGGGGCGGGGAATTGGACCCATAGAGATCAATAAATATAAGGTGGGGTAAAATTCAGTTCATTAAGACTAACAGCTTGCAAACATAATCCTCAGGACTTGCAAACATCGCTATTTTCAGCTCACTTTATTTGCAAACATAAGGATGTTTCAGCTCACATTAAATGAGAATGAACCCACATTATTTGCAAACAGCTTGCAAACATCCGTTGGAACCCACATTAACTGCAAATATAAAATCAGATTGGAATTTAACTGTAGTAGCTCAAACTTGAAGCTGGCACTGCGCTAAATTAAAATCGATACGACTTGGCAGTCGGTTGTCGGCCAAAAGTGGCCTGTTCCCGATTATTCCGAGAGTGAAAGGACATCCTGGTTCGGTTCTCGGTCCGCGCGCGACCTATATGTCTTAACGAGCTGCATATTTTCAGTATCGTAAGTAATGCCGCCCATCAAACAAGCCTCAGCGACAGTTGGGTCACTTTTATGTAACGAGAGGTAGTTCTTCTTCACCCATCTTAGAACGACTTTCTTCAACGGCTCTGAACTACGATCTCGGTGTGTCTTGTCCCCTAACTTGAGCCCCATGCAGTTTAGGCAAATCCCCAAATATCGCGCGGCCTTAAAAGATTTCAAGTCAGTATACTTATCAAATTCAATTATTTCCTCGTAGATAAACCGACGGAGTTTGAACGTGATGACTCTATGAGCCTCGCTATCACGGAATCTATCAAAGAAGCCCTTCCACACGGTATTGTGTTGAATATCCCAACACGGCCACCACGGCTTTGTAATTCCAGACGCGTTGTATATTATCTCCGACATTAGCTCGGCCACCTGATCGTAGATGTCGCGACCGATGCGTTTCTCATCAGGCTTCGAGCGTTTGATGTCTATTTTCTCCTCGTGCTTCTCAAGAAGTTCAATTAGGTCTGTCACGAAGCGAACACACACCCTCAGTCTCTCGCTGATGTCCGGATCTCCGTCCTCTACCCCATCAAGTCTATGGACGTCCCAACATGCGTGTTTGAACTTTTCAAAAGCACGTGTGAGTGAATACGAGTGTTCGTACCAATATCCCTTGCTCAACCGATCTGAGTATGTAGTCAAGACTGCACGGGCATAGGCTTCCAGTTGCGGTGCAGTCCAGTCACGTGTAAATTCAAAATCGATGTCAAGCGGTGAAGGGAATCCTCTACCGAGTTCTTCTACTAGCCTATACGAGCCATAAATTGCTTGGGTGAATGGCTTAATATCTCCAAATAGCCCGGATTGATAATAGCTGTCTTCATGGTATAGGTTTGAGTCCGGATTCAGAATGGCCTCAGTGGATACGTTTTTTGCGAACTGCCCTATTGGGGCGTTATAGATTTTATTGTTGGCTGCTGCTTGAAATAATCGAATTGCAGTGCCCGGTGAGGCGGCGACAACGTGCCTGCAAAATTTTCGATTGCCAATCATAGACATAATATCGGATGCATAATTGCCAGGATTCCAATGTATCTTTTCTCCGCGCTCCTGTTTCTGTAACTGTTCTTGAAATTCGGCTCGATGGTTAGCGAAAATTTCTATCAATTTGTCTGCTGATCTGCCGACTTCTTTAGCGATAACAGGTAGCTCGGAGTCAGACCCCCGAAGGAGATAGTTGAACAATGCCTGGCCGTACCTTTCCGCGTTCCATTTCGAGAAGACGGGTGGTTTTAGAAAGGCGAAGTAGAGCCACGCCATCGCAGTAGTCAGGAAACAAGCTGCGAACAGTCCTTGAATTACACCGTAGGACATATACGGAACGTAGATAACTAGCCATCCTTGCGCGACCCAGAGGTCAGTTGCTAGCGTACCGAAACCGATTACACCGATAGCCCAAAAGGTAATTCTAGGTAGTGGCAGCGGAGAAATGCTGATGCGAAAACGATACTGGACATCAGCTATCGTGAACACGATTGCTAGGAGTGCGAAGGCACCTATGAATTCTGCAAACCCAAAGAAACCCGCATTAGCCTGACCCGACGCTGGTGTTAGGCATATATCAAAATAAGTGTGCAAACAGTCCATAGGAATTCCACAGCCGGTTAATGCTCAATCATACACTTAAAATCGACAGTGACATTTAGGTTGAACTTCCGCTTAGGGTCGAAACGCGACATACGGTTTTTATTGCTGTGGCCTAAGTTGTTCAATCTCCTCTGGCGGAAAGTGTCGATAGAAAGTAGTTCTTCCGATACTGAGCGTTTTGATAATATCGGATATAAAAGGATAATTTTCGGTGTCTTTGAGCATGGCTTGTGCCGTGCGCATTTTATCATCCGTCATCAAGGTTGGCCTTCCCCCAATGCGGCCGTTCTTGCGTGCGGATTTTAGACCTGCTCTGGTATTCTCGACAATGATTTCCCGTTGGAACTGGTCAAAGGCAGCATTCATGTGAAAGAACAATCTGCCTTCTGGTGTGCCGGTGTCTATATTTTGCGTGATGACTTTTAGACCTATCTGCCGATCTTCAAGATTTTTGACGGTATTAATGATTTGAGTCAGTGATCGTGCCAGGCGCGAGAGTTTCCAGATTACCAGCGTATCTCCTTCACGCATATAATTAAGTGCATCTTCCAACTGAAAACGTTTCGTACTTGTCCCTGATATTTTTTCTGTAAATATCTTTTTACATCCTGCTTCATTCAATGCTTCTATCTGTAATTGTGGATTTTGATCCAAAGTGGAAACACGCGCATATCCGATCAACATATATTCTGTTCCTAAAACGATATTTTAAGATATTAACAGAACGGTTTATTCGGAACAATGTTTTGGAACACATTATCAGGTGTTTTGTATCAAATTACGGTAGGGGAGTGTGTTGTCCCTAAAACGATCGTTTTGTGAATACAAATCGCTAGTATTATTATGCCCATATAGGTATAATTATGAAATGAAGCAAGTAATCAAAATATTGTACTGGATAGGGTCAACTAAGAAGGACTTAGCGGCCATGCCCGATGAAGTGCAAGACACATTCGGTTATGCGCTGCATCAAGCGCAGGCTGGAAAAAAACACGAACAGGCGAAACCGCTAAAGGGTTTCGGTTCGGCAAGTGTTCTTGAAATAGTCGAAGACTCGGGCGGGGGCACGTTCCGCGCCGTCTATACGGTCAAATTCGGTGATGCTGTTTATGTCCTGCATTGCTTTCAAAAGAAATCAACACATGGCATAGCAACGCCTAAGCCTGATATGAACGTGATTCGGGAGCGATTGAAGGCAGCGGGAACTCATTCCAAAGGAGAGCAGAAATGATTGAGATTGAACAAAGTACCGGCAACGTCTACACCGATCTAGGCATTGCTGATGCTGACGAAATGATTATCAAGGCGCAGCTTGCTACTAAAATCGGAGAAATTATCAAAGACCGCAAATGGAGTCAGCAGCAAGCGGCTGATGTTCTCAGAATAACTCAACCGAAACTATCGAAGATGTTACGCGGCCAGTTTCGCGGAATCAGTGAAACTAAGATGCTCGATTGTCTTGCACGGCTTGGCCGTGACGTTCAGATTGTCGTCGGCCCTGCCCGCCGTTCCGCTTCGGCCGGAAGCGTGGCTGTCGTTTTCGTCACTTGAGCGGCAAAAGAAAACAGGATATGGTTTGCGCAACTATGTCGAACTTGCCATACAACGTTACAAACGTATCTTTGGCAACGCCATGAAAGCACGTGTGCTCCCATAGCAAAAAACAGAAACATGGATCAGTGCGTCTGTACTCAATAGAATGACTAATTTGGGAATGCCGGTATCCGTAAAAATCTAGAACACACAAGAAATTGGGAGCTTTCGGCCAATTTCTGATTTATTCAACAACGCCTCGTTGTGTGATCTACTTCAAGCCCTCGTTTCAGCATCATCTCTTCCAACTCGCGATAACTGATTCCGTATTTGCAGGACTATCGAACACAACCCAGAATTATCCCGCCCTGGTACGGCCATTTGAATTCGCTCATCGCTTTTCTCCGTCCCAAAAAATCAATATTAAGCTGAATTTCAGATTTTTTGCAACAGAGCCCATTTATTCGGTTACAGCTATAGAATTAGCCAGTTTAACTTTGGCGCTCTCTAAATTATTTCTCGAGGCTTTTGTATCTGGATGGTTTTTACCTAATTTCTTCTCGACGGTGGCCAGTGCCAGTTCAAAATAGCCGATCGCTTTCTGGTATTCGCCCAATGCATGCCACACCGCGCCCAGATTGTTTCTACCTGCCGCCACAGTAGGATGGTCTTCGTCGTAGGTCTTGAGATAACTGGCCAGTGCCTGTTCCAAATAGCCAATTGCTTTCTGGTATTCGCCCAATCTCAACCATTCCCCGCCCAGATTGTTTCGATATGTCGCCACATCAGGATGGTCTTCACCAAAGGTCTTGAGACCACTGGCCAGTGCTTGTTCAAGATAGCCAATCGCTTTCTGGTGTTCGCCCAGTGAATCCCACGCCATGCCCAGATTGTTTCGATCTCTCGCCACATCAGGATGGTCTTCACCAAAGGTCTTGAGATCACTGGCCAGCGCCTGTTCAAAATAGCCAATCGCTTTCTGGTATTCGCCCAATTCATCCCACGCCAATCCCAGATTGTTTCGATCTCTCGCCACACTGGGATGGTCTTCACCAAAAGTCTTGAGATCACTGGCCAGCGCCTGTTCAAAATAGCCAATCGCTTTCTGGTATTCGCCCAATGCATGCCACGCCAATCCCAGATTGTTTCGAACTGTTGCTACAAATAGATGCTCTTCGCCATAGGTCTTGAGACCACTGGCCAGCGCCAGCTCAAAATAGGCGATTGCTTTCTGGTATTCTCCCAATGCCCGCCACGCCTCTCCCAGATTATTTTGACGTATCGCCACAGCAAGATGATCTTCGCCGTAGGTCTTGAGATTACTGGCCAGCGCCAGTTCATAAGAGCCAATCGCTTTTTGGTATTCGCCTTTATCATAAAGTACCAGCCCGAGCATATTTTTGTATTCAGCAGTCTTTTCTTCAGCATCTCCTTCTTTAGAAAAACCTATGGCTTGCTCATAAGCCTTAATTGCTTCAGAAAGAGCAAAACGTGTATGCAATGTTTCAGCTTTTAACGCCATATTCTCTGCTGCTGAGCGTTTGTATTTTAAGTAATGCTTATTGGCCTTTTCAGCAGCCGCATTATTCAATTCAGCCGCTTTATCCAGTAAATCTTCAGCCACTTCATATTCTGCTTTAGCAATTGCCTCCCTTGCTTGCTGTTGCAATGCATTCACTTCGGAATCATCAGATTCCAATAATGAAACGCGTTTTTCCAGCTCTTTATGACGTTCAGCTAATTTTCTTAACGTGTGATCTAATTCCTCACGGGGCACCTTTTGCTGCTCAAGAAGCTTAAAGAAATTATGGATTGCCGTTTCAGTAACGCCCAGTTGTTTAGCTAACTCAATATCAGTCGTTCCAGTAATATTGACCTGCGTATTATGATCACCTATCTGTCCGACTTGCGCATGATCACCAATACTAATTGTGGTTTTTTCAGGGTGGGATGGTGGTGTTTGTGTGCCCGTAATTATGTCACTTGTTCCCTGATGAATAATAGCATCGCCATTTCGGGTATTTTGGGTGATGTTTTCACCAAGATCGCTTAAAAAGAGTATTACGGTGATGAAGGCAATAATGCTGATACCAACAGCAATCGTGATTTTCTTATTTTTCTGGGTTTTCTTGTTCTGTTGGGTTTGTTCTTGGGAGTTTTTGATACTCACGATTGCTTCTAACGCTTGAATCAATCGATTGATATCATCATGAAATCGGGTGTCGCTAATTTCATATGCATTGCGCTCGGCCAGTGAAGCAAGCGAATCAGGTAACTGCGCAGCATCAGGTACGTCTGCGCCACCAACCAAAACAGGAACAACACGAATTTTCCGCGCCAATAAGGTAGCGATTTCCAGCCGGACAAAATCATCCGGATTATCTAGGCGGCGTTGTCCGTTGTTATCCTTTATGTTAAGCCACTGCTTTCCGATCAGCACTACGGCAACTTGTACGGCGCTTAACTTTTCTTGGATCACTCGCTTAAAATCTTCACCAGGCGCAATGTGATCAATGTCCATGAAACAGTTTTCACGGCCAAAATGCTTCGCTAATCGGTCATAAATGCGTCCCGCATAAGCTGCACTATCGTCACGGCGGTAATTAATGAAAATGTCTGACATATCAGGGGTTCGTTTACAATACGTGTAAAAAGTTTTTAGCTGGCTACAAGCCAGTTAGTTGTTACTGATTATCTCTAATCCTCACAATTGTTTGTCTGCTGACGTTATAATCCCGTGCAGCCTGAGAAATATTGGGGTTCTTGGCTAGTTGGTTTTTGATTTCGTAATGTTGTTCTGTATTGAGTATCTGCGGTCTACCTAATATAGTACCTTCTTCTTTAGCCCGTTTCATACCAGATTGTGTTCGCTCAATTAATAGATCACGCTCGAATTCTGCCACCGCTGTGATTACAGCCATTGTCATTTTTCCCGCTGCACTGGTTAAGTCAACGCCACCAAGTGCCAAACAATGCAACCTTATATTCGCTTTTTCGAGTTGTTCTGCTGTTGATCTTACATCCATTGCATTACGTCCAAGACGATCAAGCTTTGTTACAACCAGAATATCCCCTTTTTCCAATCGTTCAATTAACTTGGTGAAACCTGGGCGTTGTTTAATTGCTAATGATCCGCTAATATTTTCTTCAATTATTCTGTGCGGCTCAATTGAAAATCCTGCGGCTTTGATTTCCAGAATTTGATTCTTGGTTGTTTGCTCAAAAGTTGAAACACGGCAATATGCAAATACACGACTCATTTATTTAATCTCTCAAAATCTTATTCACGATTTTCCGGGTAATGCTGGTTAAAAAAGTGCTCTGAAAAACGGGTTAATGATTTATTACATAAATATGGGCATAAACTGCCCAAAATGGATGCCCATATATTAACACCTGCGCAAAACTATAAAAAGCTATTTTTTGGGCACCTAAAAACAGGGTGCCCAATAACGATCCTTTTTGAACAGGTCGAAACCGATGCCTAATTTAAAGGTGGTGTGAATTGATAGCTCACTACAAATGGGAGGGGGTTTTGCTCCCTGTTTAATTTTGGCGCTGGAGAGGGAAATGGTGGCTATGCCTTTATAAATGTTGTTAATGTTTCCGAACCCAACTCAATTTTTGCATTAATAGCCTTCATGCTTGGGTTGATCCTCAGGCGACAACATGGCTCTGTTGCAAAAAATTATTTTTGACAAAAAGTGAATTTAAAAGATGTTTAAAAACAGCTAACTGAAAAATCAAATATAGCCGTTTTTTATTTTTTGCAACAGAGCCGTTATTCATTTGTACTACCTAAGACCTAATCTGGCAACACGCCAAAGATCTGACTGTCGGTTGTCGGCCATCAACTGTCAGTCAATATATTAGTTAGCAAACCTGACAAGCATAACGACTCTGTTGCTATTAATGCCAAAAGTATGGAAGATATACGGAAATTATATAATTACTTGTTGTCGAAGGCGCTTCGCGCCCGTTAGGGTCAGTATACATATGAGCGAACAAATTCAATGAGTTTCGAAGACGATATAAATAACTTAAACGAATTTTTTTTCTTCAAGGAATTCACATACTCAAAGAATAAGTTTAAACGTGCTGATGGTCAGGAAGTTGAGGTGGCAGATAGTATCGTATATTTAGATGACGTCTCATTTGTTTTTCAAGTCAAAGAACGAGATATTCAAACTAATAGCTCATCTGAAAATGAGGAAAAGTGGTTTAAAAATAAAGTTATAAAGCTAGCTACTAGACAAATTAGGGATACTGTTTCGTATATTAATAACTATCAGGGCGTCACCCTTGCAAACAATAGGGGGCATTCTACAGATGTATCAACAGCTTCTTTAGCATCACTTCACAAGATAGTAATTCACGAGTCATCAGAAGTTTTACCAAATAAACTTGCGAACATAAAATTTCATATTAGCGAAACTGCTGGTGTAATCCATATTCTTCAGGCTCATGATTATCTTGGTGTGGTTCACTATCTACTTACGCCAACAGAACTTGCAGAGTATTTCCGCTTTCGAGCTATTTTAATTGATAAGTATGGTCAAAACATTAATCATATATCTGAGAAAGCACTTCTTGGTCAATATTTTTCTGGTGATGAAGTTAGTGACCCATCAGAAGATTTCATATCATATATTATCAAATTAAGAAAAAATACTGAATCATGGGATATGACAAGTATTATTAAACTGTTTCCAAATAGAATGGTTGGTGAAGAGGGTCCTACAGACTACTATTGCATAGTTAAAGAGATAGCGAAGCTCATGCGCAATGAGCTTTTTCTATTTAAAGAAAGATTTATGCTTTCATGGGAAGCTGCAAAAGAAAATAAATCTGTCATGCCATACAGGTTTCTCGTCCCAAGAACGGGATGTTCTTTTCTATTTTTACCGCTGCTTGAAAAAGAAAAGGAAAATAGGAGAGATTTCTTGATTAATCTAACAAGAGTAAACAAGTATGATTTGAGATCAAGCAAAGCAATAGGTGTGTCATTTCTATCTTCTGAAGGCAATTGGCAAGATATAGAATGGTATTTTATAGAACTCCCTTGGGAGAAAAACACTGAAACAGATAAGCTATTAAGCGAAAATTTCCCTTTTAGGAAAGTCGATGAAAAAATCATTGACCGGTACGAATTTCAGTGAGCACCCTAATAAATCAATATCGTGTGCGAAAAACACGCACACTTGGACCGGCAAAAAGCAGCCGGCCACTTAGTAAAACGTTGTCGAGGGCGCTTTGCGGCTTGTTATATCTCTGTTAAAAATGAATTTTGCACTATCTCACCGTCCGTTTTGGGTCGGTTCCGGTCAACCGACTAAAATACTCGGGAATTATTCTCACGAATGACCGGAGTCGGCCAACAACTGCCAGTCATTAGTTTCCAGTGAACGGCTGATCAACCCTTAAAAGCGGTCATTCAGTAAACCCTAACTTTTATATCTATAAGCATGTAACTTATTGAGATTAAAATCACTATTTTTTATTTCGCGGGGCAAAAATGGGCTTTACTGCACCACCACTTTGGCACGTAGATGCCGTTTAGGGTAGTGGGCGTCCATTCCATTACTTTTATTCCGCGATATTCACGAAAATTAGTGCGCTTCAGTGGTACATTATTACTTATATGGACGCCTCCCGGTTTGGCAAGCGATATTTCGTGTTTTGTTAAAAACTAAAATCGGCTGCAGTCTTATATCCGGCCTTGTTGCAGACTGAATATATCTGCGGGTCCTGATGGAATTCGCCAAGAACGCCCTCATCTCCGCGTCGTGCTCGAAGCACTGGTAATAATTCAGGTTTACGTTCTTGCGGTCCGA
>JAJFJK010000069.1 GCA_021774075.1 Nitrosomonas sp.
CAAACAACCATGCGTAGTGAAATTGGCCAATTGGATCTGGATAAAACCTTTGAAGAACGTGACATTCTGAATGTTAATATTGTGGCGGCAATTAATGAAGCCGCAGGCCCATGGGGTGTACAGGTACTGCGTTATGAAATCAAAGATATCGAGCCACCGCGCTCTGTGCTGGAGGCCATGGAACGACAGATGAAAGCAGAACGTGAAAAAAGGGCGGTAATTCTAGAATCTGAAGGACAGCGGCAGTCAGCAATTAATGTTGCTGAAGGAGAGAAACAAGCACAGGTGTTGAATGCTGAAGCGGATAAAGCCGAACAGATTCTCAATGCGCAAGGTGAAGCTCAAGCGATTCTGGCGGTTGCAGAAGCAAAGGCAAAGGCACTGAAGATCATTGGAGAAATTGCCAGTACAGCAGATGGACAACGAGCGATTCAACTTGAATTAGCTGGCGAAGCGATTGAGGCCAAGAAAGCAATCGCTAAAGAATCATCGGTTGTATTATTATCGGATGGGCAGTCGCAAGCAGCCAATATGGTTGTTGAAGCGATGACGATCATCAATACGCTGAACAAAGAAAAATCTAGAACAAACGATGCCAAGTCGTAGAACTAGCACAACCAGTAAAGGATGTCGCATATGGTGATCGAATACATCAATCAACATCAAGGTGAGTTGTGGATAGCTGTCGGATTTTCAATTTTAATCCTGGAAATTATATTGTTAGGTCTGTCAACAGGCGTATTGTTGTTTGTCGGATTAGGGGCTTTGGCCACCGGTTTAATGATGTTGATGGGTATCTTGCCAGAAACATGGCTGGCCGGGTTTGCCAGTATTGGTATTAGTTCAGCTGTAATTACAGCGTTGTTGTGGCGGCCATTCAAACGTTTACAAGGCGATAGAGCACCCAGTGAAGACAGAAGTAGTGATCTTATCGGCTTGGAATTTGTTTTGACACAAGATATTAGTACTTCTACATTCGGTAAAACGCGCTATTCAGGTGTGGATTGGCGCGTTGAAATTTCTGCTGAGGCTGGTGTTGCAGCTATGGCAACAGGCCAACGTGTCGCTGTTGTATCGGTCGATGTGGGTGTTTTTCGTGTCAAACCGGTTTGATTTTGCCGTGATCGTAAGCTTAGCGTACGTTTGTTCACAGTTACGATGAATTCAAAATAATCCACTTTGGTATTTCAGCAATAGTTGTAATCTCATGGGTGGAACCACAAAAATTGCTATTATTTAATAGCTGGTCTTTAGGATACTAAAGGTTCTTAAGTTTTTTTTCGTTAACATAAGAAGAAATATCTTATTAGAAAAAAATTTAAACCGTGCTCTCAACAATAAATACAAATATTGGCGCAATGAATAGTGCGCGTCATCAGTCTGCGTCTGCGACTGATTTGAGTCGTTCGCTTGAACGACTCTCTTCAGGTTTGCGTATAAACAGCGCAAAAGATGACGCAGCAGGTCTTGCTATTTCAGCGCGTATGACCACACAGATTAGAGGGCTCGATCAGGCCACAAGAAACGCCAATGATGGTATTTCCATGTTACAAACCGCTGAAGGTGCATTGGGATCAATGACCGACAATTTGCAGCGTATCCGCGAACTTTCTATCCAGGCTGCAAATGCGACCAACAGTGCTGCTGACAAGCAGGCATTGCAAGAGGAAGTGAATCAACTTATTCAAGAAGTTGAGAGAGTATCAGCCACTACTGAGTTTAATAATGAAACCATATTTGATACGACCAGTGTGAGCGTTTTGGGCAGCGAAGATCAGCTGGCAGTATTGTATGGATTACAAAATGGCTGGTTAGAGCAAGCCGAAAATATGATCCAGACCTACTTTGGTATTACCGCCGATGGGGCAGATATTGATATTGAATTAACAACTTTTACTGATGGCGCTGGTGGAACTGCTGCGCGAGTGTCTGCAGGCCCTTTTGATGGCGTGACTGGTAAGGGACTCAATGTGACGCTACAGATTGATATGAGTGATTTTACACCGCCAAATTTGCCCAATGGAGGAACGGCACCATTTTATAACGACCGGATTATTGCGCATGAAATGGTTCATGCGGTGATGAACCGGAGTATAAATGTGCTTTCGATGACAGGTGCTGCCGATCAAACATGGTTCTTGGAAGGCACAGCTGAGTTTATTCATGGCGCCGATGAACGCCTGAGCGGAGATATTGCTGGTAGCAGTATTGCTGCTGTTGTCGGTCAATCGGCCAACTTTGGTGCTGCCGGTGCGGCGTGGGGCGGTACATCCGATGAATATTCTTCCGCTTATGCGGCTATTGGTTACTTACATCAGGAAATTAAGAATAATGGCGGTTCTGGTATTAAAGATGTGACGGTGTATCTGAATCAGAACGTGGGGTCCACATTAGATGCGGCGCTTGCTGCAGTTACGTCATATGCTAACGAGGCTGCTTTTCTTGCCGATTTTCAAGGTAATGGTGCGGCGTATGTTGCAGGATTAAATCTAACTGATACGGATACTGGCGCTATTGGCGGTGCAATAGATGGCGGTACAATTAAAACAGCTGAAAATGTTGTTGCAAATTCCAGCACAAGAAGTGGAACCAACCCGTTAAGTGGTTTTAATGAGGTCTGGGAAGATATAGCATTAGCAGCTGTGGGCAACAGTAAAACCCTTCAGGTTGGAGCAAATAAAACAGAGACATTAGATGTGTCATTTGGTGCAGTCAATACGGCAGCTATGGGTATTCAAAATGTTGATCTGTCTGATAATGCGGGATTTGTTACTTTTCAGATGGATCTTGCATTGAATCACATCAATCTGGAGAGATCTAAAATTGGCGCACAGTTAAATCGTCTTGAATCAACCATTGCAAATAATCAGATTAGCGCTGAAACTGCGACAGCCAGTCGTTCACGTATTCAAGATGCAGATTTTGCAGTTGAAACAGCAACATTGACCAAGACCCAGATTTTGCAGCAAGCAGCAACTGCTGTTATTGCACAAGCAAATTCTTCTCCCCGAATGCTGCTATCGTTGCTCACATAAGTAATCGTTCAGAAGTTATTTAACACGCTTAATGTAACAAGTTTCGTCATTCCCGCTAATAACATGCGGGAATGATGGATTTAGTGAGTTGCTTATGCAGCACATAGCCGTCCAAAAGTTATTAATATTTCCAATGGCATAGCCCTGTAATAATCAGCGAATTTTGTTGAAATATTTATGATCGCGTACTTAGTATTCGCTTGCAACAAACCCTCAATTTAAAAGCGTAATTTTTAGCTTAAGGGTGCCTCTAAAAATTCAGAGTTCGCCCAAATGCAAGGCGCGGGAAAAATATTGTAGTGCGGAATTTGGTTGATATGACAGTAAGAAATTTTTCCCGTAACGCAGCAGTTGGGATGAAATCTGGGTTTTTAGAGGTGCCCTTAAGCTGTGCTTCTTTAACCCGATGGATCAAGTAACTGATCAAATGGTTGTGGTTTGCTAATGCCATAGCCCTGGGCATAGTTAACGCCAATTTTCTTCAATATTGTCCGGATCTCATCGCTCTCGACAAACTCGGCAATGGTCTTCTTGCCCATCACTTGGCCAATTTCATTGATTGATTTTACCATCGCATAGTCTATTGGGTCATCGACAATATCTTTGACAAACATGCCGTCGATTTTTAGATAATCAACAGGCAGGCTTTTTAAGTAACCAAACGAGGATAATCCGCTGCCAAAATCATCCAACGCAAACTGGCAGCCTAAGGTGTGGAGGCTTGACATGAATCTTTGCGCACCGGCTAAATTCACAATTGCAGCCGTTTCTGTGATTTCAAAACAAATCTTCTCTGCAGCAAGCCCTGTCTCGTTCAGTAGGGTAACGATTAGCTCGAGCACATTGTTTTCAGCCAATGAATGACCAGATAAATTGATGGATAAGAAATGAAGGCGATCAAGAAAAATAGGATTCACTGACAACAAAGAGAATGTCTTGCGGATTACCCAGCAATCCAGCTTCACCATCAGATTATAACGTTCGGCCGCTGGTAAGAACGAGTTTGGTGTAATGATTTGCCCTTGTTCATCGATCATCCTGAGCAGTAGTTCATAATGCTCATCCTGACATCCATCAAGCGACATGATGGTTTGTGCATAGAGACAGAAGCGGTCTTCTACAAGGGCTTGATTGATGCGCTCGACCCATTGCATTTCACTATGTCGACGAGCCAGGTCTTCATCGTTCTTATGATAGACTTCAATACGATTACGGCCCCGATCCTTGGCTATGTAACAGGCAGCATCTGCTTGTTGCATTAACTCCGACAAATCAGAAGTTGTTTCTGTGATAGCGACAAGACCCATACTGACGCCAACTTTGAAAATATGTCCTTCCCAGTTGAAATGATAATCCTGAATAGCCTCCTGTAGAGACAACACAACCCGTTGAGCATGTTCCAATGAGCAGTGTTCCATCAACACCCCAAACTCATCACCACCCAGACGGGCAAGGGTGTCACACAGACGTACCTGATGCTGCAGAACTTTTGAGATCTGACTTAACATGACATCACCTGCCAAATGACCACAGGTATCATTGACGACCTTGAATTGATCGAGATCGAGAAAACACAGCGCATGCACATCCGTATTCACATTCACACTCCCTTGTAGTGTAGAAAGCAAGTGTTCGACCCGGCGTTCGAATTCTCGACGGTTGATAAGTCCGGTCAAAGCATCATGGGTGGCCTGGAAATTGAGTTGTTCTGCTACCTCAAATTCATGCGTTGTATCTTCCTGAATAGCAATAAAATGACTGATTCTACCTTGCGTATCTTTAACGCCTGATATAGAGGTGCGGGCCCAATAGAGGTCACCATTTTTTTTCCGGTTATGAACTTCGCCTCTCCATTCTTTGCCAGAAAGAATCGTATTCCACAGGTCAGTATAGGTAGCTTTTGATGTTTCTCCAGATTGCAGGATACGAGGGTTGCTCCCGATCAATTCCTCCCTGGTATAGCCGGTGATCTCCATAAACTTGGGATTGATATAGTCAATGTTGCCATTAATATCGGTCATATAGACGGCTGAAGGAAAGGCCTCTACGGCACGTGAAAGTCTCAGTAATTCATCTTGTGCCTGCTTGCCTTTAGTGATGTCAATCAATATCGTGCGGCAACTGCAACGTATTTTGTTCTCATCCTCAATCGCAACTGACTCGAGCCGAACATACAAGGGCATGTCGTTGTCTGTCCTAAGAGAGATTTCGCAAGAATGCTTATGCGTTGTCGAAAACACATCTCGAATGTGGCGTAGGAACGCATCCTGATCAAACGAGTGAACGAAGTAAGACAGTTTTTTGCTAATGATGTCGTTTCGGTAGTTATTCAACAGTTTCGCAACGCTTAGGTTTGCCGCGAGGACTATACCCGAGGGGTCCAGCGTCAGGTAGCCGACAGGGGCGAAGTCATACAGATCAATATATTTCTCTTTAGATGTTTCAAGTTCGGCCTGGGTATTCAGCAGTTCGTCATTCTGCATGTCCAGTTCGATCTGGTGGATCTGGAGCTCGTGCAGCAACCTTCCGACATCTGCAGCAGGCAAGCTTGCGATATCGCCAACACTCATCGTCAAGCATTCTTCCGCCCGGCGTCGCAGCTCAGTGGCGTTTTCCACTTTGCTGCCTTTGTCATTGGTTACCCCATTCGCTTGTGGTTTCTCGTGAGGCGGAGAACCGTTGGCATCAGTGTCCGATTTGGTCATATCAAACTCCTATTTTTTAGAAGCGCTCATAAGTCTTAGTACGGTCATCCGTCGGGCGTGCTCTGTGAGATGTCATGCCATGTACTGAGTATGAATCTTTTTGTGCCAAGGGTTATGGCTTTTGCATGCACTCGTACGTCGTAGATATTTCCATCCTTACTCTTGTACCGGGCCTCATGGTCGTTGATGTCATCGTGTGCCTGATTATTGATTTTTATAACATATTTTGCGACATCGCTAGCAGAATTTATGGCGTCAATATCGGCTAGCGTCAGTTCCCCGAACTCTTCCCGAGTGTAACCAAGCTGTTCGTGTGAATGTTTATTAAACTCCACAAAACGATAGGTCTTTGGGTCAATCAACACAATCGAGTTACATGCTATTTTTATGAACAAGCGGAAATTTTCTGTATTCTCGTGCAAGGCGGCCTCAATGATCTTACGCTCGGTGATATCCTGCCCGACTGCCATGAAACCTGTTATCTTGCCCTCATTATTCTTTAGTGGTTTTTCATACCATTCAATTTGGCGCTCCTGTCCGCTTTTGGTGACAATGGTGCTGACTTTGCTGTGGGTCTGAGTCTCGGTTTTTCGGGTTGCTTCAGCTACTGCCCGCGTGAACATGCGACGCATCGGCTTACGCTCAGGTTCAAGCATGAAAGTGTCAAACCAGTCCTTGCCGCTTACATCTGACAATTTGTAGCCACTGAGTGCCACCATATAACTATTTAAGCGAATGATTTTCCACTCGGGGTCAAGAACCATCACAACAGCTGGTGCAGTTTCAATCAGGTTCTCAGAGAAATCTCGCTGCCATAGCAGCTCTGCGTTTATCTTCGCCAAATTCGTCTCGACTTGCTTTATCTTGTCAATGCCCACGAAGGTGATGACCAGGCCGTCGATCACGTTCTGCGCCGTGCGATAGGGCATGATCCGCATAAGAAACCAGTTGCCATTTTTGGCTTGTAGTTCTGTCTCCTTGGGGAGCAGTGTTCTGAGGATTTTTCTGGCATCTTGCTCCAAAGTATCGTAGTCAAGCTTGGAGACAATGTCCGAGATGGGTCGGCCTACGTCGGACTGAATCAGTCGAATCACCTCCGTGGCCTGTACTGTGAAACGCTTGATGAGTAAATCGTTGTCCAGAAATATCGTCGCAATGTCAGTTGCGTTAAGCAGATTGGTCATGTCGTCGTTGGCTTGTGACAGCTCGTCTATTTTGCCCTGCAGTTCAGCATTGACCGTCTGTAACTCTTCGTTGAGTGATTGCATTTCCTCGTTGGCTGATTTGAGCTCCTCGTTGGAGGTTTCCAGCTCTTCAATGGTACTCTGCAGGCCCTCTTTGGTGTATTGCAGTTCTTGCGTCAAAGACAATTCCCGGTTCGTGCTGCTCTTTTTAGAGTGGGATAGGGTCTGCTCTGGCAAATCGTTGGAGATTACCTTTGTGGTGACGGTGTCAAAAGTGACAAGTAATAGTCCTCGCAGGGCCTCTGGATTGACGATTTTGTTGACGCTAAGACTGACACCTCTAAAGTCGCCGTTGCTCTTGATCTGAACAATCTTATTGATTACTTCATCATCGTGTCGGTTTGCCTTACTCAGTGCTGCCGCGAGTTCGTAGCGTAATCCTTCTCGCGCCATCGCGAGTATGTTGAGATTCGGCTGCCCGGGTGCTGGCTGTAAATAGTGACCGGTATGGCCGTGAATATAAATGATGTCACCTCGCTCGTTCACAATCACACTGGGTGGTGCATACCGTTCGGACAGCAATTTCGCCAACATATCTGCAATATTGGGGCGCTTTTCTAGCACGTTGACGAAGGGTTCAAGATTCATATCCCCGCCGGTCTCAGTTTTGCGATTCACAGTCGGAAAATTCGTTGTTGACTGAACGCCTGTTGTGCCGGGCTTGCGCGAGAATAGCTTCGATTTCTTGTCGATAACCTGGAACAGTGTGGTGAAGCTGCTGATTGATTCGGAGGTTCCCAAAAAAAGCACCCCGTTGGGTTTGAGTGCATAGTGGAAGAGTGGCAGTAATCGTTTCTGTAAGTCAGCGTTAAGGTAGATGAGGAGGTTACGGCAGGAAATTAGGTCCAGTTTTGTGAACGGTGGATCCTTAATCAGGCTCTGTTCAGCGAAAACCACTATTTCACGGATTTCTTTCTTGATGCGGTAGTGGTTGTCCTCTTTTCTAAAATATTTCAGTAGACGCTGAGGGCTGACATCGACACTGATCCCTTCCGGGTAGACTCCTTTACGTGCCGTCTCAATGGCGCTTGCATCGAGATCTGTGGCAAAGATCTGAACGTTGTAATGTTGTTTAAGGCTGTCGATCATCTCACGTAGTAAGATGGCGATGGAGTATGCCTCTTCACCAGTTGAGCAGCCGGGAACCCATACGCGCACGCCATCGTCTTCTGCTTTTGACCCGAGAAGCTCCAGCAGCGCCTTCTTCTCCAGAGCTTCAAATGCATCTTTATCTCTGAAGAAGCTGGTCACGCCGATGAGAAATTCCTTGAACAGTAAGTCAATTTCCTGTGGGTTCTCCTCCAGATACCGGATATAGTGCTTGTGGTCATTAATCTGGTGAATATTCATACGCCGCGTGATTCGTCGGCGCAGCGTGGTGGGTTTATACAAAGAGAAATCGTGTCCGGTTCGGCTGCGCAGCAGAATGAATATCTTCTGCAAGTAAGGCTGGGTCTGAAGCAAGGCACTGGTATCCTCCTTCGGACTATTCAAAAAGGGGCCTCGTGTATAGTTAATCAACTGCGCTGGCATCCTGCTGGGAGGAAGCACAAAATCGACCTTGCCGGTGGCGATGGCACTGCTTGGCATTTCACTGAACCTCGCCGATTCCAAATCCTGAGCCATTACCATGCCTGACTCGCTCTTGATAACTTTGATCCCGAGCGCACCGTCGCTGCCATTTCCAGAGAGAATGATGCCTGTGGCGTTTTCTTTCTGATCCAGGGCCAGCGAGCGAAAACAATAGTCGATTGGCAGACGTGCACCGTGAGGCTTCGTGGGTTTCATTAGTTGTAGCGTGCCGTTTAGGACGGCGATATCTTTGCCGGGTGGACTAACATAAACATGTTCTTTTTTAATACTTACGCCATCCGTGATTTGTTCTACGGACAGGGGCGTGGATTTACGCAGCAATTCGTGCAGGATTGAAGCGTGGTCGGGGTTCAGGTGCGAAACGAGTATAAAGGCCATCCCGCAGGGGACTGTCAAATGCTGGAAAAATTCCTCGAACGCCTGCAAGCCACCGGCTGAAGCGCCAATGCCAACAATCGGGAAACTATCCTTTAAAAGCGTTTGTTTTATCGGACGAGCCTTGCTGGAAGCCGGTGTGGAAGCTTTCTTTACAGTGGTAGTTTTTGTTTTGTCCTCGGTTTTTGGAGCGACCTTCTTTTTTACGGCCATCACGCTAGTCCCATACCTTAGGCTGAAAAGCTAACTGTACCCTAATTATTAAGTTGGCAGAGTATTAGTTGGCATGTTAAATATTAGGTATAACAATAAGTTATGATATTTTATCATTATTTTCGGTTCTATGATGTGAGTTAACTCACATCACCAGCACGTTAATAATCAGTAGTATCTCTATTTTTAAGCGCTAAAGCTTTAACTTGCATCCTGTTGTAAGTGCGCGATCATAAATTTTTTAACAAAACTCGCTGATTATTACAGGGCTATGCCATTGGAAATATTAATAACTTTTGGACGACTATGTGCTACATAAGCAACTCACTCAATCCGTCATTCCCGCCAGAAGCACGCGGGAATGACGAAACTTGCTACATTAAGCGTGTTAAGTAACTTCTGAACGACTACTTATCGATTTAATCCAATCCAGCAGCACGACATAATCTGTCTTGCCAGTCGCCAACAGTGGTATATGCTCAGCTACCAGAATGGTTTTCGGAATACTTAATTCACCGATTTTGTTTTGTGTCACATAAGCAACCAGTTTTTCCCGGTTTGCACCAGCAAATGTGGTAACCAGTACGATTTGTTCGCCTTTTTTAGGGTCAGGTATTTGTAGGGTTGCGTGGGCGTAATTAGGCCACAGTTCGCCGATATATTCTTCTACTGCGGTTAATGAAACCATTTCACCGCCGATCTTGGCGAAGCGTTTGACGCGGCCTTTGATGGTGAGATAGCCCATGTCGTCGATGGCTACAATGTCGCCGGTATCGAACCATCCATCCTTTAGTGGCTGAATTTCAGTGGGTTTATCCGACAGGTAATAACCCTTCATAATGTTGGGTCCGCTGACCAGTAAGCGGCCGCCTTCATTAATGCCCGGCACAGGTTGTAATTGATACGAAATGCCCGGGAGTAGGTGGCCTACTGTGCCGCGTTTGGTGTGCATGGGCGTGTTTAAACTCAGTATTGGCGCAGTTTCAGTCGCGCCGTAGCCTTCAAAAATTCGTACACCAAATCTTTCCGCCCAATGATTACGCGTTTCATCGCGCAGTTTTTCAGCGCCGGCAAATACATAGCGCACACTATGGAAATCATAGGCATGGGCAAAGCGGGCATAGCCGTTTAAAAAGGTATCTGTGCCAAAAAATAATGTGGCGTTGGTATCGTAGACCAGTTCCGGAATGATGCGATAGTGCAGTGGAGAAGGATAGAAGAATGTTCTGATGCCGGATAAAATGGGTAACAGAGCGCCGCTGGATAAACCAAAAGAATGAAAAATAGGCAATGCATTAAATACGATATCGGTGGGCCCAAAATCAATGCGTGATGACACTTGATGACGATTGGCCTGAACATTGATATGGCTGAGCACCACGCCTTTGGGGACGCCTTCTGATCCGGAAGTAAATAAAATGACGGCGGTAGCATCAGGCGTATTCGTTTTATTGACGAGACGGTAATAAGTTTGTGGCATGAAACTAATGAATAAACCTTTGGTTTTGTCCCACAATGAAATTTTATTACGCAAATCTTCCAGGTAGTGAATGGTAATCTGTTGCGCTTGCAGTGCTTCAATAAGATTTTGCAGTTTGCCGACGGCAATAAATTTTTTGGATGTGATAACTTGCCTGATTCCGGCAATTCGACAAGCCGCCAGTAAATTCTTTTCGCTGGTGGAGTAGTTGAGCATGGCTGGTACACGCCCAAATATCTGCAAACCGAAAAAACAAATTAATGTGCCAATCAAATTGGGCAGCAGAATACCCATGTTTTCTGCTGCCTGCGTTTCTTTGCGTAACGCGGCGCCCAGGATAAAACAGCGCATAATGAACTGTGCATAAGTTAAAGGTTTGCGCTCAATGTCCTCCGTTATGACATGCCGACTACCATGCACTGCTTTAGCATCCAGTAAGGATTGAAACAATGTTTGCTGCAAATTGTTGCTGCGGAACATCGTGTGGGTCATGACATCATAAAGCTTGTCTCTGGCAGCTTCTTTGCGTTTTTCCCCTCTGATGTGTGGTGGTATTTCAAATTGAACGGGCGGCATGATGGTGAGCGTTATTTTTGGGAAAAGGCGGATACGTACTTTGCCGCGTAATTTGGAAAACGGTGTATATTGCGCACCGGATATAATAATGGGCAATAATTGCGCGCCGGATTTTTCGGCGATGATGGCTGGGCCTTCGTAAATTTTCATTATTGACCCGGTGATGGTTAATCTACCCTCCGGGAAAATAACGATCTTATGTCCTTCTCTAACGCGTTTAATCATTGATCGCGTAGACATAGGGCTGGTTGGGTCTAATGCAATGGTGTCAGTAAGAAACAAGAATGGTTGAACCCACCAACGTTTGGCAACTTGCGTATTGATGGCAAAAGTTACCCGTCCGGGGATATAGGCGCCAATCAACAGCGGATCGAGAAGGGACAGGTGATTGGCGACGATAATGGATTTGTCACTTAATTTTTTGTAATTTTCCAGTCCTTTGACATCCAGACGATAGAGTGTTCGAAAAATCCATTGTAAGATTGATTTAGCCAGAGCCTGTGGTAGCAGGCTGGCGATATAAATGGCCACCAAGCCGTTAACAATAGCAATGGTTAGAAAGATTTCAGTGACTGTAAAGGTATGCGCCAGCATCAAACTGATGGTTACTGCAGAAACCACCATGAACAGGGCATTCATGATGTTGTTGCCGGCAATGGTGCGCGAACGGTAAGCCGCTGCTGTGCGGTCCTGAACAATGGCATACAGGGGCACGATGTAGATGCCGCCACTAACGGCGATACCCAGCAAATCAATCAATACACGCCAGTTGGCCCAAGACTCAAGAAAAACCGCTACACCGATTAATGTCTCAGCATTGCCAGCAACAATCCGGCTGCTGGCAAAATACAGATCAATGGTAAAAATGGTCATGCCCAGAATACCCAGCGGGACATAAGTGGCGGCGACTTCGCCCTTGAGTAAGCGGTTACACAATAAGGACCCGATTCCGATACCAATTGAAAATATGGCCAGAAACAGGGTGACAACCTGTTCATTGCCACCGATGATGTTTTTGCCGAATGTTGGAAACTGCGATAAAAATGTGGCGCCAAACAGCCAGAACCAGGAGATGCCCAATATGGCACGGAAAACAACCGGATTTTGGCGAATATGTCCAATAATGCGATGCGTTTCTGTGAAAAAATTATAATTGACAGTGATTGTGTTGTCTGCAGCCTGGGTGGGGGGGATCAACAAACTGCTGAGCCAGCCGATCAACGCAATCGCAATAATCAGCCCGGAAATAATCAGGCCGCCATTGTCGGCCATAATCAACAACCCGCCGCAGATTGTTCCTAGCAAAATGGACACGAAAGTGCCGGTGCCGATCAGGGCATTGCCGCCAATCAGTTCGTTTTCGTTTAATTGATCAGGCAGGATGCCATATTTAAGCGGACCAAAAAAGGCGGATTGCGTGCCCATTAAAAACAAAACCAGCATGAGCAGATTGACCTGTTGCAGATAAAAACCAGTTGCTGCACCGAGCATTAACAGGATCTCGACAAATTTAATAATGCGAATCAATTTTGCCTTGTCATGCTTATCGGCAAGCTGGCCTGCGGTCGCTGAAAACAGGAAGAATGGCAAAATAAAAATCCCGGCGGCCATCGTAATCATGATTTGCGGACTGAGTGCCGATTGTTCCGCCACCGTGTAGGTGATCAAAATAACTAACGCATTCTTGAAGACATTGTCGTTAAAGGCCCCCAGGAATTGGGTGATAAACAGCGGCAGGAAGCGTTTGGTTTTAAGTAAGTGCCATTGGTCGGGATGCATTTTCTTCCTTTGCACTAAATTGATCGTAGCAATAATTAAATTTCTGGGCGTAGTGTATTTTGTTTTTTCTTGTTGTGAAATTGCAACATTTAATGAAGCTGTTTCATCGCGTTAAAAATCGTTTAGTTAGCGTGAATACCTAACACAAAATCTATTTTTCTCATCTGAATTACAACACAAAGAAAAATAATTTACGACGGCTTTTTTAAAAAAATGTTGCCTTTCTGTTGCAAAGTTAATTTTTGTATATATACTACTGGTTATGTATCTCGAATCACTAGATACTATATGTAGTGGTTTTTAAGTGAGATGCAATTTCTCATTAAATGACTGGATTAGCTACATTTTCTCTCAAAATTTATGAATAAGGGGGACCTAACCATGCAACTTGTGACTGATAACACCAACATCAAACCCGTTACCGAGAAGCAAGCAATCTCGGATACGCAAAACCCAAGTTCTCTTTATTCACAGTATAAGATCATACGCCGTAATGGCGCAGTTGTTTCTTTCGAGCCGATCAAAATTTCGGTCGCCATGACTAAAGCATTTATCGCTATTGATGGCGGACAAGGTGCAGCGTCGGTCAGGGTGCGTGAAGTGGTTGCCCAATTAACTAGTGATGTGGTGAATGCGCTCATACGTCGCCAGCCTAATGGTGGCACTTTCCATATCGAAGATATCCAGGACCAGGTTGAATTGGCATTAATGCGCTCAGGCGAACATGATGTGGCGCGTGCTTATGTGTTGTATCGCGAAGATCGTGCGCGTGAACGTGCCAGACTGAAAGAGCAGGCCGGTACACCGGAACATATCTTGTATGTTTTGGATAAAGGTCAAAAGGTTGCGTTGGATATTGCGCATTTATCTGCGCTGATTGATGCTGCTTGTGTTGGTTTAGGCGATGCGGTGGACGCTTCGTTAATTCTGAAAGCCACGTTAAAAGACCTGTACGATGGTGTTCCGCTGGATGAAGTCAGAAAATCCACGATATTGTCCGCCCGCGCTTTGATTGAGAAAGATCCCGCTTACAGTTACGTGACAGCGCGTTTGTTGCTCAACAACATATGCGCTGAAGTATTGGGAGAAGAAGTATCGCAGCAGGACATGGCTGCGCAGTATAAAGATCATTTCCCACGTTATATCAAGCGTGGTATTGATGCCGGTTTGCTGGATGAAAAGATGGCGCAGTTTGATTTGGCGCGTTTGGCGGAGACGCTGGAAGCGGAGCGTGATTTGCAATTTGATTATCTGGGTTTGCAAACATTATATGACCGTTATTTCCTGCATATTCAGGAGCAACGCATTGAGCTGCCGCAAGCATTTTTCATGCGCGTGGCTATGGGGCTGGCGTTAAACGAAATTGACCGTGAATCACGCGCCATTGAGTTCTACCATGTGTTGTCCAGCTTTGATTTCATGAGTTCCACGCCGACATTATTTAATTCGGGCACCTGTCGCTCGCAACTGTCCTCTTGTTATCTCACCACCGTATCCGATGATCTGGATGGCATTTATGAGGCCATTAAGGAAAACGCATTATTGGCCAAATATGCCGGAGGACTGGGTAATGACTGGACCGCCGTGCGTGCCATGGGTGCGCGTATTAAAGGCACGAATGGTAAATCACAGGGCGTGGTGCCATTTCTCAAAGTGGTGTCTGATACGGCTGTGGCGGTGAATCAGGGCGGTAAGCGCAAGGGTGCGGTATGTGCTTATCTTGAATGCTGGCATCTGGATATCGAGGAATTTCTCGAATTACGCAAAAATACCGGTGATGACCGTCGCCGCACGCATGACATGAACACTGCCACCTGGATTCCTGATTTATTCATGAAGCGGGTGATGGAAGGTGGCGATTGGATGCTGTTTTCCCCTTCTGATGTGCCGGATTTACACGAGAAATTCGGCCAGAAATTTGAGCAAGCGTATCTTGCGTATGAAGACAAAGCTGAGCGCGGCGAGATTGAGTTGTATAAAAAAATCCCTGCGGTGCAGCTATGGCGCAAGATGTTGAGTATGCTGTTTGAAACAGGACATCCGTGGATTACCTTTAAAGACCCTTGCAATATTCGTTCACCGCAAAATCATGTGGGTGTCGTGCACAGTTCCAATTTGTGTACGGAAATCACACTCAATACCAATGAGAAAGAGATTGCCGTGTGTAATCTAGGTTCTGTCAATCTGGTGGCGCATCTTAAAGATGGCGCGTTGGATACGGACAAACTCAAGCGCACCATCACGACAGCCATGCGCATGCTGGACAACGTGGTCGACATCAATTTCTACGCAGTGGCGAAAGCCAGGAACGCTAATCTGAAGCACCGACCTGTCGGCATGGGCATTATGGGATTCCAGGAATGTTTGCATCAACTGGGCATTCCGTATAGCTCAATGGACGCGGTTGAATTTGCGGATCGTTCAATGGAGGCAGTGGCTTATCAAGCATATTGGGCTTCCAGTGAGTTGGCGGAAGAACGTGGGCGCTATAGCTCATATAAAGGCAGCTTGTGGGATAAAGGTATTTTGCCGCATGACACGCTGGAAGTGTTACGTGCAGAGCGGGGCGGTTATGTTGAGGCGGATCTGTCGACCACGCAGGACTGGGATACATTGCGCAAGCGCATTAAAAAACATGGCATGCGTAATTCCAATTGTTTGGCGATTGCGCCAACGGCAACCATTTCAAATATTGTCGGTGTTTCAGCCAGCATTGAGCCGACTTACCAGAATCTGTATGTCAAATCCAACCTGTCCGGCGAATTCACCATTGCCAACAGATCATTGGTGAATGACCTCAAGAAACTTGATTTGTGGGATGAAGTGATGATTTCCGATTTGAAATACTTTGATGGCGCGATTAGCAAGATTGACCGTATTCCTGAAGATGTGCGTGTACTGTATGCCACGGCATTTGAAATGGAGCCGAGCTGGTTGATTGAAGCTGCAGCACGGCGGCAGAAATGGATAGACCAATCGCAATCATTGAATATTTATATGGCGGGTGTTTCTGGTAAAAAACTGGACGAAACTTACAAACTTGCCTGGTTGCGTGGTTTGAAGACGACTTATTATTTGCGTTCTATGGGTGCAACGGCAGCGGAGAAATCAACCGTGCAGGCGGGTGCTTTGAATGCCGTGCCTGCTGACGGTGGTATGTCCAGTGGTCAGCAAGATGCTGTTGCTGAAGTTAAGTATTGCGCGATTGATGATGAAAGTTGCGAGTCTTGCCAATAATTCAATTGATTCTAAGTTTAAGAAAAAAGGAGTGAAACATGCTGACATTTGAAGACGACGCCGTTCAACCTGAAAAGCCATTACAAAAAGATCAATTGTTTGAAGGGAGTCATCAAGATTCTGGCTTAATGAATCGGGCGATACATCATAGCGTAGACACGCCCAATATTGATCAGGAAGGTCCTGAGCAAGCAGTGGCAGGCAGCGCCACCCGCCGGGTTGCCGTTGAAGACAAACAAATCATTAATTGCAGTGCGGATGTAAACCAACTGGTGCCGTTCAAATACAAATGGGCGTGGGATAAATACCTGGCTGCCTGTGCGAATCATTGGATGCCGCAGGAAATCAACATGAGTCGCGATATTGCGTTGTGGAGAGATCCCAATGGCTTGACTGAGGATGAACGCCGCCTGATTAAACGCAATCTGGGCTTTTTTGTGACGGCAGATTCATTGGCGGCAAATAATATTGTGCTGGGCACTTACCGCCATATCACCAATCCGGAATGTCGTCAGTATTTATTACGCCAGGCGTTTGAAGAAGCCATTCATACGCATGCTTATCAATATATCGTGGAATCTCTCGGGCTGGACGAAGGCGAAATATTTAATGCCTATCATGAAGTTGATTCCATCCGTGAAAAAGATGAATTTTTGATTCCATTCATAGATACATTAACCAATCCGCATTTCAAGACGGGCACACAGGAAACTGATCAAGACCTGCTTAAAAGCCTCATCGTATTTGCTTGCATCATGGAAGGACTATTCTTTTATGTCGGCTTTGTGCAGATTTTGGCATTGGGCAGACAGAACAAAATGACCGGTGCGGCGGAACAGTACCAGTATATTTTGCGCGATGAATCCATGCACTGTAATTTTGGCATTGATGTCATCAACCAGATCAAAATGGAAAATCCACAGTTATGGACCAAAGCCTTCCGTGAAGAAATCAGTGAGTTAATGCACAAAGCCGTGGCATTGGAATATCGCTACGCTGAAGACACCATGCCACGTGGTGTTCTGGGAATGAATGCACCGATGTTCAAAGAATATCTGCGCTATATTGCCAATCGTCGTTGCCAGCAAATTGGTCTGGATGCGCCTTATGAAGACGCCAATAACCCATTCCCGTGGATGTCGGAAATGATAGACCTGAAGAAAGAAAAGAATTTCTTTGAAACCAGGGTAACGGAATATCAAACCGGTGGGGCACTGAACTGGGAGTAACTTTCTACCTGGAAACCGCAGTTGAATGAAGAGGTCAACTGCGGTTTTTATGTTCAATGTGGTTACATAAAAGGGCGGATAAGGCAAATGGAATATCGGGAAGAAAAAGATGCCATGGGTGTGGTACAAGTACCCGCCACCGTGCTGTGGGGTGCACAAACACAGCGGTCTTTGCAAAATTTCAAGATTTCCAATGAGCGTATGCCTATTGCATTCATCCAGGCATTGGCACAGGTCAAACGTGCGGCAGCTAATGTTAATCATGACCTGGGCCTGCTGGATGCCGCCAACACTGCAGCCATTATCCGTGCTGCGGACGAAGTCATCGCTGGCGATCATAACGATCAGTTTCCACTGGTGATCTGGCAAACAGGTTCCGGTACGCAAACCAACATGAACATGAACGAAGTGTTGGCAAACCGTGCGTCAGAAATACTGGGCGGTGGGCGTGGCGCGGATCGCAAGGTGCACCCAAATGATGACGTCAACAAAGGCCAGTCCTCCAATGACGTTTTCCCAACGGCCATGCATGTGGCGGCTGTGCAAGTCTTGCATCATCAACTCAATCCGGCTATTTCGCAATTGCGTGAGACCTTACATAAAAAAGCCGAAGCATTTTGCGACATCGTGAAAATAGGCCGCACGCATTTGCAAGACGCCACGCCGCTGACCTTGGGCCAGGAGTTTTCAGGCTATGTGGCGCAACTCGACCATGGCCTGAAACATGTGCAGGCATCAGTCATGCACCTGAATGAACTGGCTTTGGGCGGCACAGCCGTTGGTACCGGCTTGAATGCGCACCCTGAATTTGCAGAACGCGTAGCCGCTGAATTATCCCGCCTGACGGAACGCGAATTTGTCACCGCGCCCAATAAATTTGAAGCGCTGGCCTGTAACGATGCGTTGGTACATGCGCATGGTGCACTCAAAACACTGGCTGCATCGTTGATGAAAATCGCCAATGACATTCGTTGGCTTGCCTCCGGCCCGCGCTGTGGCATCGGTGAATTAAAACTGCCTGAGAATGAACCCGGCAGCTCCATCATGCCCGGCAAGGTCAACCCCACCCAATCCGAAGCCATGACCATGTTGTGTTGTCAGGTCATGGGCAACGATGTGGCGATCAATATGGGCGGTGCCATGGGTAATTTTGAATTGAATGTCATGAAACCGATGATCATTCATAACTTCCTGCAAAGCGTGCGCCTGCTGGCTGATGGCATGAACAGCTTCAATGATAACTGCGCCGTGGGCATAGCAGCCAATCATGAACGCATCGACACCCTCATGCACAATTCCCTGATGCTGGTCACCGCGCTTAATCCGCATATCGGTTATGACAAAGCGTCCGAAATTGCCAAAAAAGCCCATCGTGAAGCGACGACATTAAAAGCGGCGGCGATTGCCACGGGTTATGTGACTGCGGAGCAGTTTGACACGTGGGTCGTGCCGGAGAACATGGTCGGGAAGTAGGGTGCCAATAAGCGGAGCGCATTGCACCGTATTGTTGTGCGTTTGATGATTGAAAATCGGTACAGGCAGGGAAGAGACAGATATGAATCGTAAACAAGCAATTGAAATGCTTGCCAAACTAAAACCCGAATTGGTTAAGCGTTTTGGGGTAACACGATTGGCTTTGTTTGGGTCTACGGTGCGTGATGAAGCAATACAAGGCAGCGATGTTGATATTCTTGTGTCTTTTGATGGCCCCGCCACATCTGAAAAATACTTTGGTGTGCAATTTTATCTGGAAGATGCGCTCGGACACCCCGTTGATTTAGTGACTGAAAAAGCAATGCGTGCTGAATTGCGCCCCTTTATTGAACGAGAGGCTGTTAATGTCTGAACGGGCGTGGCATTTTTATCTGCATGACATGATCTGCTTTGCAGAAAAAGTTTTGGTTTATTGTGATGGTTTGGATCAAGGGGCGTTTGAGGCTACAGGCCTGAATTATGATGCCACGGTTCGTAATCTGGAATTGATTGGCGAAGCGGCTACGTATATTCCTGCTGAAATAAGAGAAACATATGCTTCTATTCCTTGGCGCCAGATGATAGCAATGCGCAATAGGCTGATTCATGGGTATTTGGGAATTGATAATGACACTTTATGGAGCATTATTCAGGATGATGTTCCGCCGTTACTTACCGAATTGCGAAAAATTAGTAAAACGCTAAATGACTAAAACCAACGTATCAGCCCTGAAGGTGTAATAACTGGTAGTGTCTCAGTTTGAAATTTAAGGTTATTTAAACTTATTCTCTTGAATGCTATCATATGAGCATGAACAAAAGACCTAAAAATTTAGACTTAAGTCAATTAGCCAAACGTATTGTCGATGAAGCCACTGGTGAAGTTGAGCCAGAAGAAGAAATAGACGAAAAGAAAAAGTCTGCCTCTGATGATAATTCACATAGTGAAACAAAATCAGAGGCAGAGACATAAATCATATTCCTGTGTCAATATCATCAAACGGCAACTGGTATGATTCATTGTATGCCGTATGGACAATATCTAACTTAACCTTAAAATCATTATAGTCATTACTTAATTTCATTATAGTAACAACAGAAGTTAATAATTCCCTTAGTTTTGGGTGCCCAATATCTGAAGATAACTTTTGATGCAGCCTATGCTTTAACCTGCCAGATTCATTTTTTTTAGCTTGCTTCTTTAATTCTTCCAAAACACCAGGAGCTAGTCTTCTGTATACAATATCATTAGTTAAGTGGCCGAAATAACTTGGCTTTGTGACTGTAAAAGATGGGTAAGGCAATCCCCTTAACCTAAACAATTGCTCATAAAATTCATTCGGGAATGTTTTTACCCAAGGCCGTAATTCTTTAGCTACAAATGCTTCTAATATTTTCGCTAAAGAATCTCTTGCTCTATCACGTTGATATCCGGTAGCTTCATCAACCAGCGCGATGATACCAACTCGCGCAAATCCTCTAACAAGTATTTCACATTGTTCAGCTAATTTTAACTGCTGCGGAAGTAGAACTTTAGCTTTTCTTGCCGCCAAAATAGCGTCACATATATCAGCAAGAATAGTGGCCTCGAAACCGTATGCGTCACGTCCACCACCTGTCGGATAAAATCTAATTGGATTTTTTATGCGCGCCGATAAGTCTTTGATTTCTAAGCCTTTCTTTCTTATTCCATCTAAGAATGTTGCTATTCTCTGCTCGCCTGCAATCCCACCACCACTTAATGACATACCTATACTGGATTGCAGTCCTCTTTGAGATAATTGAGTTCAGAAACTAAAGGAGAAAATAATGGGTGACAAAGAAAAACAAATTAATGAAGGCTATAGTCCCGAAACAATAGAAAAAGGTTATCAACCTGCAAAACCGGACAGTACTACCACAAAACCAGACGGTGGATATGTTCCTGCTGGCACTGGTGATAATCCAGCTAATGTGCCCGTACCTCCTGGTGACGAGTGACATTAAGCGGAGATGAGGGCAATAGGAGGGCAATAGGGTCGGGTCTAGATATGTAGGAATTCTGGGGAGTGCGGCCGAGCAAGGTCGAAGATTCCAGCGTGGAAGAATGGTGTCACGTGGAAGAATGGTGTCAGGTCCAACATTACAACAATGATTCGAGGCTAACATAATCAATATGTAAAAGAAGAAAGAAGGATCTGTAAAAGAAGAAAGAAGGATCTGAAGAAGAAAGAAGGGTCAAATCTGTTTATTAATTATATTTACTGTTTTTTTTGATAAGGTATTGAAGAAAATCTATCGTATTATTTGTCATTAGTGAACAGATTTGCCCCTTTCTGGATGGACCCTTTCTGGACTTTAATTATCAACGGACATTTCTATTTGGGAGAATGTGGAGATTACTACTTTGGCCTAACACCTTCCAATCCTTAACTTTTGGATTAAAAAAGCCTATGGTGCGATATCCTTGCTTAATGAGACCTCTTTCATCCATGTTTTTCAAACCAGATTGAATGGCCTCAAAAACCGCTCTGGAATGTGGAAAGTGTTTTGAAACGGCAATATGGTGCGAACCTGGGAGATTTACTTTCAAACCAGGAACTGGAATGAACCTCACACCATTTAACATTATGGACAAATCGTCTTTTCCGGTAAACGCACCCATAAAGTAATCGGCTCTCCCGGCTTCCACCATTTTTCCCATTAGTTGATACTTTGGGACACTGATTTTATGAACGTTCAATTGCGTCAGAACCATCCAATCATAAAACCAGGTTGCGTTGGAAACCGCCTTAAAGTTTCTCAATTCCTCAAGTGTTTTGACATTCAACAAGGCCGTATGGTCTGGGCGTGTGTATATTCCCTTTTTGTAATCGCCAACTTTTAAAACCGCATCACTTTGATAGAGATTGTCATCCTGAATATATTTTTTCCATGGCATACGAGCTATTATCATGAAAGACCCCTTTTTCAGCTCCTTAATAGCACGTTGGGTATTTGGATAATCTTGGAATGAATATGTAGCCTCAATCCCACCAATCCGAATGGCGCGACAAATAAAAACAAATTCCAATGTCTTTCGATACCAGTCGGTTGAGAAAAAATCATCTTGGGCGCAAATATTGGGATGTTTTTCCATTTCTTGAACAATT
>JAJFJK010000070.1 GCA_021774075.1 Nitrosomonas sp.
ATAAATGTCTGCAAATATGGTAGCACTTGCATATTTAGTTGCTTCAGTATTTTTCATACTGGCACTAAAAGGCTTAAGCTCGCCGGAGTCTGCACGTCGTGGAAATTTATTTGGCATGGTTGGTATGGCGATTGCAATCGCCACGACGATGACCCTGACTGATAATTGGGCCTTGATATTAGGTTGTATTGCGGTTGGTGGTGTTATTGGCGCCATTGTCGCAAAACGTGTACAAATGACAGCGATGCCGGAATTAGTGGCATTTATGCATTCACTGGTTGGTTTGGCGGCTGTATTTATCGCTATTGCAGCGATTAATAATCCGGTTTCATTTGGATTGCCTGAGGTTTTACCTGGGGGCAGTAAGCTGGAATTATTTTTGGGTACATTTATTGGTGCCATGACATGGTCGGGATCAGTCATTGCATTTCTGAAATTATCAGGCCGTATGAGTGGCACACCAATTGTCTTTAGTGGGCAGCATATGCTGAATTTGTTGCTCGCAATTGCCATGGTTGGATGTGGTTTGTGGTTTTTCTTTAGCGAAACGACAAACTGGACGGCGTTTATTGCGATGACAGCAATAGCGTTCTTATTGGGATTCCTTATCATCATTCCAATTGGTGGTGCCGATATGCCGGTGGTCATCTCCATGCTCAATTCATACTCTGGTTGGGCTGCAGCGGGTATGGGCTTCTCAATCGGCAATCCGATGTTAATTATTGCCGGTTCGCTGGTTGGTAGTTCTGGTGCGATACTGTCTTATATTATGTGTAAGGCAATGAATCGACCGTTTCTCTCTGTCATATTGGGCGGTTTTGGCGGTGATGGTGGCGCAGTGGTTAGTGATGACGGCACAGAAAAAACACACAGAAGTGGCAGTGCGGATGATGCCGCTTTCCTGATGGGAAATGCGGATAGTGTGATCATTGTTCCTGGATATGGTCTGGCGGTTGCAAGAGCTCAGCATGCCGTTAAAGAACTTTCTGACATGTTGATTGAGAAAGGCGTTAACGTGCGTTTTGCAATCCATCCGGTTGCCGGGCGTATGCCAGGTCATATGAATGTGTTGCTGGCAGAAGCAGAGATTCCCTATGAGCAAGTGCTGGAAATGGATGAGATCAATAGTGATTTTTCCAATACTGACGTGGTGCTGGTTTTAGGTGCCAATGATGTGGTTAATCCAGCGGCATATGAAAAAGGCAGCCCAATTTATGGCATGCCGATTTTAGACTCGCATAAAGCACGCACAGTCATGGTTGTGAAACGTAGTATGGCAGTAGGTTATGCTGGACTTGATAATGATTTATTCTACATGGATAAAACCATGATGATTTTTGGAGATGCCAAGAAAGTTGTTGAGCGTATGGTCAAGGCATTATGATGATACTTTCACGTTGTTAGCGAGAGACTTGATTGGTTGCGGGTCAAACAGATGACGAGAGTTAATTCTCTAATCTTTTGACCCGCTTCTTTATCTGCTTGCGTGTTTCACATTAAACATTGAATGAATTATTGAGAACTTTCTTTTTCTCTTTCTTTAAGCGGGGTAGGTTTTGCTATATGAAAGCCTTGAGCAAAATCAATACCGATTTCACGTAATTTCACAACGATGTCATTCGTTTCAACTAATTCCGCAATTGTCTTGGCTTTTATTTTTACGGCTAATTGATTAATTGCTACGACTTGCTCTAAATATTCATCATCAGATAGAATATTACAAATAAGGCTACCATCAATCTTTAAATAATCGACTTTCATTTTGTTGAGTAAGTTTAAAGAGGTTTGGCTATGACTAAAACTGCATAGTGAAACAAGACAGCCTAGTTTGCGCAGTTTTTCGGAAAAATTAAGCGCTCCTTCGGGGGCGGATGTGGCGTCAGATTCCTCTACCTCGAAACAAAGCAAGTGAGACGCCACTTTCATTTCTTTTAATTTACTTTGGACAAAATCTGGAAACTGAGCATCACTTAATGTGTCACGTGCGACATTCAGGCAAAAAATTTGTTCAGCTTCTGATTTGGGTGTTGTGTTGGTGGATAACCATTTAAGAACATTTTCAACGACCCATCGATCAAGTTTGGGCATCATCTTAAATTCTTCAACAAATGGCAGGAATGAACCAGGCGGCATAAGATTGTTCTCTTCTTCTGCCATGCGAATAAGAACTTCTTGATGTATCAGAGACTTGGGGTTAGGTTTTACAGGGACAATTTTTTGGCAATACAAATTAAATTCACCACCTTCAATAGCTTGTACGATACGCGCGGCAGATATTCCCGATTTAGAATATTGATCGCTGGAAATATTTGAATCTTTTTCTTCAATATTTGTTTTGCTGTCGGTAGGTATCGGTTTTGCCGCAATGCTTCCCTTTACTGCAGAACGATTTTTTTCTTGGGCGCGTGGTGTGATTAATGTATAAAAACCAATTATCTTTCCTTTATTATCTATATGAGGAATATATTGCTCAGTAAAAATATACGGAAATCCTTTAGTAGAATTCAGAATGCGTTCATTGTGTATTGTTTTTCCGACCATAACTTCATCAATATAGCGCTTAATTCCAGAGAAGAACTCTTCATTTGAAAATTCTTGTAATAAATGACCATCTATCTGGTCAGGCTTTAATCCAAACCATCTGCGAAAAATCCGGTTATGGTAACGGCAGCGTTGGTCGGTATTAAAATAGGCCAACATGACCGGAATATTTTCATCAATGAATTGAGATTTTACTTTGGTTTCTGAGGTTGTTTTCTCAGCCCAAAGGCGGTGTTTAATTTCATTAGAGAGTCTTTCTTTATTTACTGATAATTGATCAGAGCTGACTTTTAGCTTTTTCTCTGCGGCAACAAGTTGTCCAACCATGCCCAGGATGCTCAAAACTAAACCAGCCCATAACACTGCATACCAATGAAATGCCAGATTGTCGACTAAATAGTTAACGGCAATCAAAGTGGTAGTTACGATTAGCGCTATGAACGCTATCAGATATTGTTCGATAGTATTCGTTAAAGAAGTTTTAAGCATTAATGATCCTTAATAACTGAGACGCTAAACCAAGAATGGGTGAACCCTATCCGGTTTTGATTGCATATTAGTAGTATTACTTATCTTTTCTATGATTTGTGGCATAAGCCGAAAGCGGCTTCATCAGCAACCAGAATTTCCAAAAATTAGTGCGTGTTGTTGAAAACTCCCAAGCCCCATTTTCATTTAAAGCTGTTATTGTCAGCATGTTAATTTTGCCCTGTTTCAGGGCGTTGTATAAGGGTGTAAACCAATTCTTCTCAAGTTCTTTTAAATTCTCGCGCCAACTATAGGCGTCTCTATATTGGGATTTTCCTAGTAGTGTATCCAATATTAATAGATGGTTGCCAGAACTATTAAGTTGTTGCCATGTTGTTGCATCTAATGGTAACTGGCTGTGCTCAGTGCCGCTAGCCTGTGATAAGGCTAGCGCTAATTCATTATTGCTCCATATTTTTGTATAAGGCGATGTTAACGATTGTGGATAATGCCCGCCACCCCAAAACCAAATACTGTTGATCGCGAGTTCACCACGCGCTTCACGTGCTTTATTAAGTGGGTGATCATGTAATAACATTTGTATTCCATTAAATAATTTATGCCACGCCACACTGTCTTCCCCTGAGGGCAAGAAATTATTAATATTTTTACAGGTTACTTGACTAAGCGTGTGGGTGCTCATTTTAGGTGTATTTGTTGTTCTTATATACCATCGTTTTGGGTGTAGAGGCAAAAGCGTCCAATTATCGTTATTAAAAATTTTGTTGATATCTTCAGTTAATATCTCCGCTTCTTCATTGCTAATCTTAAAAGCCTGGCTGTCAGCAAGCATAATATGATTATGTTCTATGCGCAGATGTACTGGATCGGCACGTATCCAATAATCTTTATTATTAGTTTTAACTGGTTCAGAACTGTCACTATGCAGCATGATGGGGGCAATTGGCCAATCTTTTTGTTTGGTGACATTAAAAGTTTTACATAACCATGCCTCAATTTCTTGCGGTGAGTTTTGGCTGTTACTGCTTTTAGATAAAAGTTTTTCTAATGAAGGTAATGGAAGGTCATGATATATCTGGTGTTGAGAAGTGTCGGGCCAATTTAGCGCAGGGATTACTAGATGAAGATTCATATGTTGGTATGTAGCGTTTTATGGGTTAAATAAACTTTGTTCTGGAGAATGGTAACTACTTTTGTAGAGCCATTTTTAAGTGCGCAAGTTCAAAATAGAGGCCTTTATTCTTGTTATAGTAAGACGATATGTTTGGTCGTATAACGTATAATGCGCTGCTAAATAGAAATAAGCTATTTTAGCTTGAATTGATATCTTGTTTATTGGTGGCAGGTGGAGAAACATACCGTTATTAATGGGATTTAAAATACCTTTGAGATGAGAATTCACATACCGTGGGGCCATATTAGTGTACTAGTGGTCTGGGTTACAATTTTTAGTATTGTCTATTTGTACTTTAATGAACGTCAGGTTCCCAAGGTGGCCGTAGTTAAAGGAAGCCTGGCACAAGGTGAAATCGTAATTCCCAGGTCGCTTGACGGACATTATTATGTACGTGGCGCTATTAATGGGCACCCCATCGATTTTATGGTTGATACCGGTGCAAGCATTGTTTCTGTTAGCAATGAATTTTCACGAGCGGCCGATCTACCAAGTGGCGCAGCTGCAAGTTTTTCTACTGCGGGCGGCATGGTTAGAGGGGAAATTGTGTCAGGGCAAACTATACAAGCAGGCGGTATCGCAGTGAATGGTTTGAGTGTGTCCGTTGGGATACAAGGGGATGTAGCATTGCTTGGACAGAATTTTCTACGCCGGGTTGATGTTATTCAATCAAATGACAAGATGATATTGAGAGTTAGAGCAGAATAAATGAGACTAAACATAGTCATGTTATAGTTCATTGTAATAAATAAAAAGCTATCTGATTCAAATTTTGGAGAAACTATGTACCAGCATATACAAGTGCCTGTTGGCGGTGAGAAAATTCAGGTCAATAATGATTATTCACTCAATGTGCCCGAGAATCCTATTATTCCATTTATTGAGGGCGATGGTATTGGTGTTGATATTACGCCGGTAATGCAGCGCGTTGTAGATGCAGCTGTTGATAAGGCTTACGGCGGCGGACGCAAAATTTCATGGATGGAAATTTATGCTGGAGAAAAATCAACACACATTTATGGACCTGATGTATGGCTTCCTGAAGAAACCTTACAAGCAGCCAAAGAATATGTTGTATCAATCAAAGGACCTTTAACAACACCAGT
>JAJFJK010000008.1 GCA_021774075.1 Nitrosomonas sp.
TAGAGCCTCAACCAGCATATTCCATCAGGGACAGAGGAAATGTGAAATGTACCTCACTCAAAGTCCGGATGTATGGCTGCAATCTTATACCTTCTTAAAATCATTGACTGAATGCTTGGCAAAACGTGGGCGTCCATGTATGTTCCTAGAACTTTCCTAGAACTTTAGAACTTCCCTAGAACTTAAATTCACCTAGCCGCAACTCGCTTGTTACGATCCCCAGGCGCTTGGTATTTTTTGATATTGTTTTACACGAATATAAATCAAAAAAGAATAACCCAATTGAGTCAATTTTAGTTTTGTTCCATCCTGAAATTTTCAGTTAAGAAAAGAGTTGTTGTTGCAATCTACTGAATAGCAATGAAATTACAGTTTTTATTTGTATGCTCAGAGGGTGAATCTACACAGTTGGCACAAACCTCTGTTACAAGAAAAAGAGCTATTGGGCGTATACTTGAGAAGTCAATACATGTGCCGGGAAGATATTTGTGGAATGGGGTCTTGGTTCGGCAGTTACTTCATCAGCATCATATCAATCAGCATGCAAAACAGTTCTTTGAAAACTGCAAGGCGCAATTACTAAGAGGCATTGAGCTGCACAACTGACAAGCAGTAATCCATGGCCATCATTCTTCCTTCGTTACATTCCAAAAACTTAAAGTTGACGCCAGGTGAGCGGCGTTTTGGGACTTGTTTGCTGCGTAAACTGGAGGATGATTATCATTGCTGGATTGATGTGCCGGTGGGACCTAAGCAGCGTCGTCCTGATTTTATTGTTTTGCATCCGGGGCGTGGTATCTTGGTGTTGGAAGTGAAAGACTGGAAGTTGACGACGATCCGGCAAATGGATACGCGCACATGCAAAAGGTGTCACATGCAAAAGGTGTCACCCATTAGCCTGCCCCTGTCAATAGAGCAAATGTGGAAATAGGTGTCTGGAAATAGGTGTAAGTTCTAACATTCCAACATAACTGCTTAGAAGCATGAAACAGTTCTTATGCAATTAACCTCCATGCCATTATCTCCCAACAAGCGGAAACCTCTCCAGATTCTCTATACAAGGCTTTGAATGTCAAACTGAAACCATCAATTGTCGGCGTGTGAACATTATTCTATATGCCGTCTTCGGATAGTGATGATATGGGGCCATCAAGATAATCTCGTGTTTAATATTTCAGTATAGGTTGACTCCCCGGTACAATTTGCACCTTTGCTTGATTTGAGATTAGAAAAACAATGCGTGAATTTATGAAAACCGGGCTGATCATCGTTTTTGTGATGGGTTGCTTGCTCAATACCTTGCTTGCATTAGGACAGGGTCCGACGGTGCATCATGCAATGGACATTGTGTTGTCACCCGATTCATCGGCTATTCAGGTCACAGACCGCATCAATATTCCGGATAATTATCAGAGTGATCAGCATCAGGCGGGCAGCCTGAGATTCAGTTTGTATGCCGGTTTAACCATTCATAAAACCGAAGGTGGCAGTGTGTCACCGGCTAATGAGGGCGTGTTAGCAGGCTCACCCGTGCCATTAAAACACTACACCCTGACGCTATCGCCAGAACAAGAGCAGGTGACACTGCATTACAGTGGCAAAATCAATCATCCGGTACAAGGTCCCGGTCAGGAGTATGCGCGTAGTTTTAGTTATACGCCTGGGGTGATTTCTGATGAGGGCGTGTTTCTGGCAAATTCCAGTGCGTGGTATCCGCAGTTTGAAGCGCCCATGGTGTCGTTTCGTTTGAATGTCCAGGTGCCTGTTGGTTGGGATGTGGTTAGTCAGGGGGCGTTGGTTAATGAGCAGCAAACCGATGCGTTTAAAACCGTGATTTGGGAGGAGCTGCAAGCGCAGGATGATATTTATATTGTTGCCGGGCGCTATACCCGCTATGAACAATCTGCCGGGGCAGTGGATGCAATGGTTTATTTGCGTAGCGTGGATGATGCTTTGGCGCAGCGCTATCTGGATACCACGGCGCAGTATATTGCAATGTACAGCAAGCTGTTTGGCGCATATCCGTATGCAAAGTTTGCTTTGGTTGAGAATTTCTGGGAGACGGGTTATGGCATGCCGTCTTTCACCTTGCTTGGCCCCAAGGTGATTCGTTTTCCGTTTATTTTGCATTCCTCCTATCCGCATGAAATTCTGCACAATTATTGGGGCAATGGCGTGTTTGTCGAGTATGGCAAGGGCAACTGGGCGGAGGGCTTAACGGCGTATCTGGCAGACCATTTGGTGAATGAGCAAAGAGGCAAAGGCGAGGAGTATCGCCGTGATGTGTTGCAAAAATATGTTGATTTTGTCGGCCAGGAAAAAGATTTTCCGATTGCTGAATTTGTTTCGCGTCACAGTTCCAGCTCAGAAGCGGTGGGCTATGGCAAGACCATGATGTTTTTTCATATGCTGCGCCAGGAAGTGGGCGATGAAGATTTTGTTCGCGTATTACGACGCTTTTATGGCCAATTCAAATTTAAGCAAGCCACATTCGATGATTTAAAGTCCAGTTTTAGCACATTGACTGATAGAGATTTTTCTGCAATTTTTGAACAATGGGTGCAGCGCAGCGGCGCACCAAATCTGGTTTTACAGCAAGCTGAAACAGAGAGAACAACTGATGGGTTTAAATTAAAAG
Source organism: Nitrosomonas sp. (assembly GCA_021774075.1). Taxonomy (GTDB): domain Bacteria; phylum Pseudomonadota; class Gammaproteobacteria; order Burkholderiales; family Nitrosomonadaceae; genus Nitrosomonas. The sequence goes on from JAJFJK010000008.1 coordinate 2,639, forward strand.
CTGTTGTCGAGCAAATTCAGCAGGGTGAGCCTTATCATTTGACGGTGCCTATTGCAGTTTATTTGGAGGGCGAAGCAGCGGCTTTTCAAACTCAGGTGACGTTAAATCAGCAGACCAACGAAATAGAACTGGACTTTAAAGCACGTCCTGTGCGCATAGATATAGATCCGCAATTTGATGTGTTCAGACGCCTGGACAGTCGCGAAATCCCTGCCGCTTTGTCGCAAGGTTTTGGCGCGGAGAAACCATTATTGGTGTTGCCCGCGCATGCAGATAGCGATGTTTTGCAAGCATACACTGCGTTGGCTAAACAATGGCAAAGGACGCAAACAGATTTGCTGGAAGTTATTCGTGATGATCAATTGGATGCGCTGCCTACGGATCGCACAGTGTGGATTATGGGTTGGCAAAATAAGTTTCAAGAAGATTTCATGGCTGCATTGTCGGAACATGACGTGACTTATGATCCCGAACTCAACAAGCAATTGCATCAAGATGGCAAGAGCTATCGGCAGCATGATCATTCCATTGTGCTGACGGCCAGGCAAACGTCCAATCCCGATGAGACCTTATTATGGGTCGCATCCGATATGCCACAGGCGATTGAAGAACTCGCCAGGAAGTTGCCGCATTATCGTAAATACAGTTATCTGGCGTTTAAAGGCGGCGAGCTTGCCAATGTGAATAAGGGTCAATGGCCAGTGACAACATCACCCTTATCACAGTGGGTGACGCAACAAGATAATGTGGTTGTGAACAAGTCACAGCTTGGTGCCTTGGCGCCCCGTCAAGCATTGGCGGAACTGCCGCCGGTATTTTCTGAAAGTCGTATGCTGGCAGACATTACACATTTGGCCAGTGAGGCGTTCAAAGGACGTGAATTGGGCAGTCCGGAGTTGGATAATGCGGCAGAATATATCGCGCAGAACTTCCAACAAGCGGGTTTGCTACCCGGTGGTGATGACGACAGTTATTATCAAATCTGGCAGCAAGATGTCGGCGCGCCTAAAGGCAAAATCGCAATGCGCAATGTGATTGGCATCCTGCCGGGTAAAACCCCACAGTTAGCAGCACAAAGCCTGATTATCGGCGCACATTACGATCATTTGGGTACGGGTTGGCCGGATGTGCGTGCCGGAAACAAAGGCAAAATTCATTATGGCGCGGATGATAATGCCAGTGGCGTTGCCGTTATGATGGAATTGGCACGCTTAGTTGCCAGTCAATGGCAACCTGAACGCTCGATTATTTTTATCGCTTTTACTGGTGAAGAGGCCGGATTATTGGGGGCGAAACATTATATTAATGCCGCTAAAGACTATCCCGTGGAAGACATCATGGCTGTGCTTAACCTGGATACCGTCGGGCGTTTGGGCGACAATCCGGTAACCATTTTTGGCACCGGCACTGCGCGTGAACTGGTGCATGTTTTTCGTGGTGCAGGTTTTGTCACAGGCATCAATGTGAATTCAGTGCAGGATGATTTTGGTTCCAGCGATCAAGCCGCTTTTATAAAAGCAGGCGTACCGGCGGTACAATTTTTTGCCAGTGCGCATGAGGATTATCATGCGCCTGGGGATACCGTTGATAAGATCGATTCAGCCGGACTCATCAAAGTGGCCGCCATCCTCAAGGAAGCCGCCGAGTATCTGGCCAATCGTATTGAACCGATGACGTCCACACTCAGTACTGACAATCAGCAATCGCAACCCACGCAAAAGAAAACCAAACGGCAGGCGAGTTTAGGCACCGTGCCGGATTTTTCTTATCAAGGTAATGGTGTGCGCGTGGATGATGTGATTGCAGGTTCCCCGGCACAACAGGCACAGTTACGGACTGGCGATATTTTGATGCAACTGGTAGGCAAGCCAATCAGTGATTTGGCATCGTACGCCAATATTCTGAGAACACTGGTGCCAGGACAAACGGTTGAACTGCGTTACCGTCGTGCAGAACAGGAATTTGATGTTGAAGTGGTGTTAACTGAACGTTAAGGGTGCCGCAAAAAAAAAGAGTTCGCCAAAATGCAAGGCGCGGAAAAAATTTTGCGGCGCAGCATATGGTTGATATGACAGCAAGAAATTTTTTTCGCAACGCAGCAGTTGGGATGAAATTTGGATTTTTAGAAGTGCCCTTAAGTGTGAACTGTCAATTTCCCCTAAGTTTGATACTGAAATTGGGTGCTTTACGCACAACCGGTGGGGTTGATGGCGGTAGCCGGTTCAAGCCCAGTACCGTTACCCGATGTGCAGCATTGAAACCGGGGGCGCCGTCTTTATCGCGCAGGATAGATGACACTTGATATTCTAAACTATTGGCAGTCGGATCAAAATGGATGTCATGTATCCAAATGCCTGCGCGTTGCACGTGCTGGTTGCCACATTCATAGTTAAGATCCCAGCCTGTCAGCATCGGCACGGCGTAATCGTAGGGCAAATCATCGATACGCACTGTTTCAGTGCGTACCATGCCTTCGGTGCCATTACGACAAATGTTTGCCTTGCCGGAAAGCGGGTTCAGCGCCAACAAATCAGTATGCAGTTTTACGCTGCTGCCGCCGATCAGAGCGGCGCGTGTTTTTATCCAGTGCGTGCGCGTGCTGTTGTCTTTAAAAATGGTTTGAGTCACCCAATGTGCATTGCCGTCTGGGTTGGGTGTCGCGCCAATTTGGAAAAGGCTGTAGGCGACTTGGCGTATATGGTGATCTGACGGATCTTCCCATTGGCAGGGCGGAAAACGGAATTCACACTCGAATTCATTATCAAACTGGAAATTAAATCCACGTGGAATGACAGCAACCGAGTCACTGCCTCTGAGGGTGCCTTCAGTCCAAATACTTTCCAGGGTCGAGACAGCACCCTCATCATCAGTCTGCAAAGCCCAGGTGTCTATGCCGCTATAATCGCCCTCGACACGCGCATCGAACAATTCAGCGTTATAACCAATGCCAGTATAGTAAACACAGAATTCATAGGCATCATCCCAGTTTTGGTCGCTCAGTTCACCTTCCACTTCAAATACCAGGATTGGCGCGCCACCTCCGCCTGTAACCAGTTTGCTGTGCGTAATGTCAGCGCGTAAAGAACGCACTTCATGGTCACTATGCAGATAACGCAAATCCCAGCCATTTAATATAACGGTGCCGCTATCGACGTAATTCGGCATATCGACAAATAACAGCATGGTTGCAGATTCAGGCCCTTTATCGCGCTGGATGCATTCACTGCCTTCGACCATAAAGAATTTGCCTTCATCTTCAAAAGCGGTTTTTCGTGTCTTGCCGAAAGACAGTTGTTCAAAGGGTGTTTTAATTTGTGATTGGTTAGTTGGGAAGGGATCACGATCTGGTGATTTGGTGGCGCATGCTGAAAATAAAATCAGTATGATTACAGTTAGAAAAATAGTTTGATAGCGTATCATTCTAATGAATCCCATAAAGTGAATGTGTAATAACCACCGAGATAACTTTATTTGCACTGTGTTATCCAATGGAGGGCACCTCTAAAAATCCAGATTTCATCCCAACTGCTGTGTTGTGGAAAAAATTTCTTACTGTCATATCAACCCTATGCTGCGCTAAAAAATTTTTTCCACGCCTTGCATTTGGGCGAACTCTGAATTTTAAGAAGTGCCCTGGAATGCGTTTCACGCGAACTGTTAAAATATAACAATAGAAATTAATCAACTCGTACTATATGTACCTTACATGAATTAAGAATAATTTAGCAGAGTAAATTGGAATTAGGTTCATTTCTGATGGTGTGGCGGGAAATTGTGTTGTAAAGCTGCAATTATTCTAATAGAGGTCATTTGTTATGATTTGTTTTATACAACGATAAGTTTTTAAAAAAATCTCTGTAATCTTCCTGGATTAATCAAATTTGATGCATTCACTTCCGTATTGGCGTCTTTCCGGTTTTTATTTTTTTCATTTTGCAGTACTTGGGGCATTTGCGCCCTATTGGAGTTTGTATCTTCAATCGTTGTCTTTTAGTGCCTTGCAAATCGGGGTGTTGATGTCGTTGTTGTTGGTGACGCGAATTTTTGCGCCGAGTGCATGGGGGTGGTTGGCAGATCATACGGGGCGGCGTGTGATGGTTGTGCAGCTTGCTGCATTTTGTGGTTTTGTTAGTTTTTGTGGTTTTTTCCTGGGGCAATCCTTTGTTTGGATTTTTCTGGTTATGCTGTTGATGAGTTTTTGCTGGAGTGCGTCGTTACCGTTGATTGAGGCGATTACACTTACGCATTTGGGCGATCGCACGGAAAAATATGGGCGTATTCGTTTTTGGGGTTCTGTCGGATTTATTCTGGCGGTTGTGGGTATGGGTTATTTGCTGGATATGGTGGATATAATCTGGCTGCTTTGGGTAGTATTGGCTCTTAAGTTTGGCATCGTGCTTTTTTCCTACCATATTCCTGAGTCTGAGGTGGTCGGTCACAGTGTTGACCAGGATTCTATCCGCCAAGTTTGCAAACGCCCGGAAGTTGTTGTTTTTCTTTTATCCAGTTTATTAATGATTTTTGCGCATGGTGCCTACTATACGTTTTTCTCTATTTACCTGGTTGAGAATGGTTATGGTAAAGGGTTTGTTGGCTGGCTATGGGCGATTGGTGTTGTTTGTGAAATTGCTGTGTTTTTCCTGATGCCATGGATGATGCGGCGTTTCAGTCTGAAAGCGATTCTGATTTTTAGTTTTGCTTGTGCTGTTTTACGTTTTTTGATGATTGGTTGGGGTGTTGAATGGGTTTTGGTTATATTACTTGCGCAAGTATTACATGCGGCAACCTATGGCACACACCATGTCGCGGCCATGATGGTGGTGCATCACTTCTTTCATGGACGGCATCAAGCGAAGGGTCAAGCAATCTATACTAGTGTTGCATATGGCGTGGGTGGTACGTTAGGCGCTGTATTGAGTGGTTATGCATGGGATGGGTTGGGTGCTGATATGACATTTACCATTAGCGCGGCGGCAGCATTTTTAGGCATGTTATTGGTGGCATGGAAAATGAAAGCAATTAATAAATGAACCTAAAATTACAGTTAAATGATTTAGGGGATAAATAAACGAATTAAATGCCACTCAACATTTATAAAAATCCGAGCCTGTTTCTTGTGTTGACTTTATGGGATAATTCCGCGTTACTCATTATTTATCTGAATTCTAAATCTGCGCGATGCAAAACTTATACGACAAACTTTGGAACCAACATGTGGTTCATACAGAATCTGACGAGCCGGGCAGTATGGCGCTGTTATATATTGATCGTCATTTGGTGCATGAGGTAACGAGCCCGCAGGCTTTTGAGAGTTTAAAACTGGCTGGACGCAAGCCCTGGCGCTTGAGTTCGATATTGGCCGTGGCGGATCACAATGTGCCAACCACGGATCGCAGCCAGGGCATAAATGATCCTATTTCTCGCTTGCAAGTGGATACACTGGATAAAAATTGCGATGAACTGGGCATTACTGAATTTAAAATGCATGATTTACGCCAGGGCATCGTGCATGTGATCGGCCCGGAACAAGGTGCAACATTACCCGGTATGACGGTGGTGTGTGGCGATTCGCACACCAGCACACATGGTGCATTTGGTTGTTTGGCATTTGGCATCGGCACCTCAGAGGTTGAGCATGTATTGGCAACACAATGTTTGCTCATGAAAAAGGCCAAGGCCATGCAAATTATTGTGGACGGTGAATTGAGTCCGGGGATTACGGCCAAAGACATTGCACTGGCGATTATTGGTGAGATTGGCACGGCCGGTGGTACCGGCTATGCAATCGAATTCACTGGCAGCGCCATTCGTGCGTTATCCATGGAAGGGCGCATGACGTTGTGCAATATGGCTATTGAAGCTGGTGCGCGTGCCGGTATGGTGGCGGTTGATGATACAACCATTGAATATATCAAAGGACGACCTTTTGCGCCGCAAGGTGAATTGTGGGATAGGGCGGTTACTTATTGGCGTACCTTGCAAAGTGATTCTTGCGCGGATTTTGATCAGACGATAACACTGAATGCCGCGCAAATTAAACCGCAGGTAACCTGGGGTACTTCCCCTGAAATGGTGACAACCATAGATGGCAAGGTACCTGATCCGGCGGAAATCGCTGATGAAGTGAAACGGCATGATATGCAGCAAGCCTTGAAATATATGGGTTTGCACGCAAATACACCGATTAGAGATATTGCTATTGATAAGGTGTTTATTGGTTCTTGCACTAATTCGCGCATTGAGGATTTGCGTGCGGCAGCGCAGGTGATTGACGGCAAGCATATTGCGGCAACGGTAAAATTGGCGTTGGTTGTGCCGGGTTCCGGCTTAGTTAAAAAACAGGCTGAGGCGGAAGGGCTGGACAAGATTTTTCAGGCAGCCGGATTTGAATGGCGTGAACCAGGTTGTTCCATGTGTCTGGCAATGAATGATGACCGTTTGGCATCGGGTGAACGCTGTGCATCCACATCCAACCGCAATTTTGAAGGCCGCCAGGGCCCCGGTGGGCGTACGCATCTGGTCAGTCCTGCTACGGCAGCGGCAGCGGCAGTGGCTGGACATTTTGTTGATGTGAGTGAGATTTAGAATCATTGGAATAAACTGTGTTAAGGAAGAAAACTATGAAAACATTCACAGTGCTATTTGTTTTGACAGCAGTTTTTTATTTAACCGCTTGCAATACCATGGCGGGATTTGGCAGAGACATGCAAAAAAGTGGTGAAGCAATTGAACGTTCAGCGGAAAGACATTAATTAATGGAAAAATTCCAACCTTTTAGCGGCCTTGTCGCGCCTATGGATCGCGCGAATGTGGATACGGACGCGATCATCCCCAAGCAATTTCTGAAATCCATTAAGCGTTCTGGGTTCGGACAAAACTTGTTTGATGAATGGCGTTATCTAGATCACGGCGAGCCAGGGATGGATGCTGCGCAACGTCAGCCAAACCCTGAATTTGTTCTGAATAAACTACGTTATCAAGGCGCGCAAATATTACTGGCACGCGCCAATTTTGGTTGTGGATCAAGTCGTGAGCATGCACCCTGGTCACTGCAGGATTATGGGTTTCGTGTCATTATTGCGCCAAGTTTTGCGGATATATTTTTCAATAATTGTTTCAAGATCGGGATATTACCGATTATTCTGAGTGCAGAAATTTTGGATCAACTTTTTGAACAAGTGAATGCTGCTGAAGGCTACGCATTAACGATTGATTTGCAGGCGCAAACCGTATCAACATCAAATGGTGACGTATTTGCTTTTGAAGTGGATTCATTTCGTAAGCATTGTTTGGTAAATGGCCTGGATGAGATTGGTTTGACGCTGGAAAAAGCGGAAAAAATCAAACAATTTGAACAACAAAGACGTGAACAACAACCCTGGTTGTTTACGTAAACAATTGTATTAATTAAGTTGGAATCATATGAAAATTGCGGTTTTGGCGGGTGATGGTATCGGCCCGGAAATTATTGCGCAAGCGATAAATGTGTTGAATGCCTTAAAAGCTGATGGTCTGGATTTTGAATTGGAACATGGTTTAATCGGCGGTTGTGCGGTTGATGCAACAGGAGAACCATACCCTGAGGCGACGCACGCATTGGTTACGCAAGCGGATGCCATTTTACTCGGTGCCGTTGGCGGCCCACAATATGATGCATTGCCGCGTCCACAGCGCCCTGAAAGAGGTTTGCTGGCGATTCGCAAGGCGCTCAATTTATTTGCCAATTTACGTCCGGCCATACTTTATGCCGAGCTGGCGGAAGCCTCCAGTCTGAAACCCGAAGTGGTGGCTGGGCTTGATATTATGATCGTGCGTGAGCTAACAGGCGATATCTATTTTGGTGAGCCGCGTGGTATCAAACAGCGCGATGGGCAACGTGTCGGCTTTAATACCATGATCTACAGTGAAGCGGAAATACGCAGAATAGCGCATGTTGCATTTCAGGCTGCTGATAAAAGAAACAAGAAGTTATGTTCGGTGGACAAAATGAATGTGCTTGAATGTACACAACTGTGGCGCGATGTGGTGATTGAGGTAGCAAAAGAATATCCACAAGTGGCACTTTCACATATGTTGGTGGATAATGCAGCCATGCAGTTAGTGCGCGAGCCTAAACAATTCGATGTGATTGTGACGGGCAATATGTTTGGTGATATTTTGTCTGATGAAGCGTCTATGTTAACGGGGTCAATCGGTATGCTGCCTTCTGCATCATTGGATGAAAATAATAAAGGACTATATGAACCCATTCACGGTTCAGCCCCTGATATTGCAGGCCAGGACGTGGCGAATCCGTTGGCTACGATTCTTTCAGTTGCCATGATGTTGCGTTATACCTTTAATCAGGAAGAAGCTGCACTGCGTATAGAAAATGCAGTTCAAAAGGTGCTGCAACAAGGTTTTCGCACCAGCGATATTGCAGCGCCAGGGTTGCAAACAGTTGGAACCCAGGCTATGGGTGATGCGGTACTTTCACATTTGTAATAATTAATTTACAGGGCGCTTCTAAAAATTCAGAGTTCGCCCAAATGCAAGGCGCAGAAAAAATTTTGCAGCGCAGCAACTGTTTGTTATGACAGCAATCAATTTTTTTCTGTAACACAGCAGTTGGGATGAAATCTGTATTTTTAGAAGTGCCCTACAGTTTCTTGGTGTTTTCTCAATTCTAGATAGATGGATAAGCGATGAAGCAAGTTGGTTTTGTAGGCTGGCGTGGTATGGTCGGTTCAGTATTAATGCAGCGTATGCGCGAGGAAGATGACTTTTCCTTGATAGATCCTGTATTTTTTACAACGTCGCAGAAAGGCGGTAAGGGGCCGGATATTGGTAAGGAGATCCCGCCACTGAAAGATGCTTTTGATATCACTGAACTTGCTCAGATGGAGATTATCATTTCCTGTCAGGGCGGTGACTATACCAAGAGAGTCGCCAAAGAATTACGTGTGGCAGGTTGGCAGGGTTACTGGATTGACGCCGCTTCAGCATTGCGTATGGAAGATGATGCGGTCATCATACTTGATCCGGTTAATAAGCCTGTTATTGATAATGCGCTGGATAAAGGTGTGAAGAATTATATTGGCGGTAATTGTACGGTTAGCCTCATGTTGATGGCGGTGGGCGGATTGTTTGAAAAAGGCATGGTGGAGTGGATGAATGCCATGACTTACCAGGCTGCATCCGGTGCAGGCGCCCGCAATATGCGTGAATTGCTCAATCAAATGGGCGAGGCGCATCGTGTTGCGAAAGATTTGCTGGATGATCCTGCATCAAGTATTTTGGATATTGACCGTGAAGTTGCCGGAACACTGCGTGACGAGAAATTTCCTGTTGAGAATTTTGGCGTACCCTTAGCAGGCAGCCTGATTCCGTGGATTGACAAAGCCGTTGAGAACGGACAGAGCCGTGAAGAATGGAAGGGTCAGGCTGAAACCAACAAAATTATCGGCCAGCATAATCATAATATTCCCATTGACGGCATTTGTGTGCGTGTAGGCGCCATGCGCTGCCATAGTCAGGCGTTGACAATCAAGCTAAAACAAGATGTACCATTGGATGAGATTGAAGCGGTGATTGCAGACTCAAATGAATGGGTGCAGGTTGTGCCGAATGAACGTGAGGCGACCACATCTAAATTAACACCAACGGCAGTTACCGGGACCTTATCAATACCCGTCGGGCGTATACGAAAATTGTCGATGGGTGGTGAATACCTTTCTGTTTTCACGGTGGGTGATCAACTACTCTGGGGTGCGGCAGAACCACTTAGAAGAATGTTACGAATTTTAGTGCAGCTCTAGGAGGCTGTCCGAGAATAGAATAATCTACTGCGGAAAAACCATTTTGGTCATATTTCCCGATAATTTTCATTAAATAGAGCCTCTTGCAAAACTCCAACAGGCCCAAGCGCGCAAGTGGTAGAAAAACGAATTAAGCTAAATTTTAATCCGAATAAGCTTGAATATAAGCGTTTTTGCAATTTAGCCGGTCATTTCATGAGATTTCGCCAAATT
>JAJFJK010000071.1 GCA_021774075.1 Nitrosomonas sp.
GTCGCAATTAGTTGTTGAAAATGATTTGTAAAATTAATTGATGTCTTATTAATCATTAAGTTATGCTATTTTTTAGTAGCCAAAAAATCATTTGTAATCAGATGACTGTAAAATTCAACAATTAACTACGACATAGCCAAACTGATAGATATTGAGATCTAATATCAGAGTATATTTAGTATCCATAAACTCTGCGTTATGCAAATAATTACAGGGATTGTATATTTCATCTTTCTTATCTGTATTGAAATTATGTACTAGCCACTCTCTTTCTAAGATGGCCCAAACTACCCCCTCAACGTAACTTGGTAAAATGTAATAAGTTTCATTCATTTTCATGCAATCCCGGTTGGTCATGAAACATAACACCCACATAAACGACGCAGGTACGGGTATCCGACGACCGAAAAGGAATGAATTTGACGCGCATGTATGTTTTACACTTTGGCAATTACATATTTTAGTATTTCTACAACTTGCTCTGGTGTCGTGGCCCATGCCATTGCTGAAGCGTCAACTTCCTTTAGCGGATGTATAATTTCCTCATCATGGAGGGTAATGTAGGGTGTGCCCATTGCAGCGCAATAACCGGCATCAAAAGCGGCATTCCACTGTTTATACTTGTCGCCGAAACGGACCACGGCCACATCGCAGTTTTCAATCAGTGTTTTAATTCTTATCGCATTAACTTTTGCTGATTTGTGATCACGCCAAAAGTTGTTATCTTCTGCACCAAGCAAATCGCCCGCGGCGTCGCTAGCTTCATGATCTGTGACGGCAGAGGTGAAACTAACAGGCAGATTGTGCGCCTCACAACCCTCTTTTAGCCGCTGCCTCCAATCCGTGTGTATTTCACCGGAGAGATATATATTCCATTCCATGTTTTTTCCTATATTGATTGTTAATTGAAATAATTTTCATGTTCTTTTGAAAACTTAATGCCAGTAATAGCCGCCATTTACAGAGCGCTTCTAAAAATTCAGAGTTCGCCCAAATGCAAGGCGCAGAAAAAATTTTGCAGCGCAGCATATGTTTTATATGTAAGTAATAAATTTCTTCTGTAACACAGCAGTTGGGATGAAATCTGAATTTTTAGAAGTGCCCTATAGTTCATATGATCTAAGTGCTTCAGATATATTGGTTCCAAATTCAATATGATACGAATCAATAGCTTTTACTTTGTGACCGACAATATCTCTGATTCTGGGAATTAAGATAGCATATTGCTGATAGAGTGATTGGAAAAAGGGGGTGTCTTTGTAACCTTCATTTTTCCTCCATTCATGATAGTCTTTTGCTTCTTCAAAGCCCTGGCAGGTATCTAGAATCATATGCAACCATAAAACTGGATTTTGTATTTCAGCATCTTTATATTCATCAAAAACGATAATTGTTAAACATTTGTGTCCAGGTTTTCTATCAACACACAATTGAATCTCTCTTAAGAATTCATCAGATAATTCTGATTTTTCTGCCAATATAGAAAGGCTCAAATTGTTATTTTTATAACACCTTGCTATTTTATCGATAGCTTCTAGGTCTGACATAATCTTATTTCTGTCGAGTGGTTAAAAGCCCTTTATTGCGTGTAATGTCAAATTCAACGCTGGTTCCGGATATTACGCGTTTATTATATCGAAAACCGATAATCGTGCGTTGGCATCCCTATTCATTTAAAATTGCGGTTTTGCTTAATTCTGGATCTAAACTATGCATCCAATGCTAACAATCGCGGTGAAAGCTGCGCGTCGTGCGGGTAGTATCATTAATCAGGCTTCACAAAATTTGGATTTGCTGACGGTTTCAAAAAAATCGCACAGTGATTTTGTCAGTGAGGTGGATGGCGCTGCTGAACAGGCGATTATCAAAACCTTGTTATCGTCCTACCCCGATCATGCCATTCTGGCCGAAGAGAGCGGCCATCAAGGGGATACGACACAGTCTGAATATCAGTGGATCATTGATCCGCTGGATGGCACGACGAATTTTTTGCATGGCTTTCCCAAATATTCCGTTTCAATTGCATTGAAGCATAAAGATGTGCTGACACACGCTGTGGTGTATGACCCAACCAATAATGAGTTGTTTACGGCCAGTCGTGGCGGTGGCGCTTATCTCAACAATAAGCGCCTGCGTGTGAGTAAACGCATCCGGTTGGAAGATTGTTTGATTGGCACCGGGCTGCCATTTCGTGATTTAACGCATATGGACGCTTATATTGCCATGCTGGTGGATATTATTCCGCGCACCGTGGGTATTCGCCGCCCAGGGTCTGCGGCCTTGGATTTAGCTTATGTAGCGGCCGGACGTTATGATGGTTTTTGGGAAATTGGTTTGGCGCCGTGGGACATGGCAGCGGGTTGTTTGTTGATTACTGAATCCGGTGGATTGGTGGGTGATCTGGAAGGTAACGCGACACAATTAGAAAGCGGTCAGATTGTTGCCGGAAGCCCAAAAATATTTGGGCAATTGTTGCAAGTGATTGCGCCACATTTAACGCCTGAGTTGATTGCGGCTCAAAAAGCAGCTGAAAAGTAGTTTCCTTAAGTGGTTGGTGTTGCCGGTTCTTCTAGCCTGAATATTGCACCAGTTGCTGGAATTTAAACGCCGAGCTCATTTGAATTGAGCGTGCTCGCGACCGGAGACGCAGTTATTCTACGGCATAGGGAGCATGTACGTTCAATTCAAATGAGAGCCAGTTAAAAACCAGCCAGTGAGGCCTTGGGTGCAAACTGCATTTTCATCACTCCCCCTAAAAACAATAGACATAATACGTACAAGCTAAAATATAACGAACTGGTGCAATATTCAGGCTAAAGGTAATTCTTCATTTTTTTCAACCAAAGACCCGAGTTCATCCAGTGGTGGCAGTTCTTCCAATGACCGCAGATTCAGGTCATTCAGAAAAGCTTGTGTCGTCGCAAATAGCGCCGGTCTGCCCGGTACATTGCGGTGCCCGACGGTATCAATCCAGCCGCGTGCGGAAAGTGTTTTGAGGATGTTGCTGGATACACCGACGCCACGGATGTCTTCAATGTCGCCGCGTGTGACGGGCTGACGGTAAGCAATGATTGCGAGGGTTTCCATCACTGCACGGGAATAACGCGGCGTTTTTTGTGGGCTTAATCGATCCACAAACGGTTGGACTTCGGCTTTCGTCTGAAAACGCCAGCCACTCGCAACATGCACCAGTTCAACGCCGCTTTCAGTCCATTTTTCGCGTATTTCATTCAGTAAGTTGGTGACCAGCGCTGCGTTCAATTCATTATCGAATAGCTTTCTTAATTCAGTGACCGATAAAGGCTCCTGCGTCGTTAACAAAACCGCTTCCAGTATTCGCTTGGTTTTGAAAGGACTGAGTGTATCCTGCGTGTCCAGTGTTTCAGGTGGATTGACTAGTTTCACGGACATAAATAACTCCAAAAACTTCCGGTTGAAGGATGGCTACTAATGCTTCTTTGGCTAGTTCCAGTATCGCCAGGAAAATAACAACGACTTCTGCCACACTGGCGGTAGGACTGAATAGTTCGTAAAATGTCACTTGTTGACGACCATGTAGATGCCGCAACACCTGGCTCATATAGGCGCGCACAGAAAGTGTTTCACGGCTGACTTGGTGGTGGCGATTAATTTTGGCGCGTGTAATGAGTGTAATCCAGGCGTGACGCAAATCGTCAATTGAAATATTGGGCGGTTGGTTGAGCGTTTTTTGTTCCATCCATACTTGAATGGTCGTAAAATCCCGTTCCGCTTGTGGCAATTCATTCAGCAGGTTGGCGGCTTGTTTTATGCGCTCATATTCGAGTAAACGCCGTACCAGTTCAGCACGTGGGTCACTTTCTTCTTCGTTTGTAGCCACCGGTTTTGGTAGCAGCATGCGTGATTTTATTTCAATCAGCAGTGCTGTCATGAGCAGATATTCAGCGGCTAATTCCAGCTGCTCCGCGTGCATCATTTCAACATAAGCCATATACTGCTTGGTCAGTTCAGCCATGGGGATATCCAGAATTTCCAGATTATGTTTGCGGATGAGATAAAGCAGCAGATCCAATGGCCCCTGGAACGTATCCAGAAAAACCTCCAAGGCATCAGGCGGAATGTATAAATCCTGCGGGATTTCCATTAATGGCTCACCGCAGATCTTCGCAACAGGGGGAGTGTCAGCAGAATCTAGGTGATTTGGATTCATTATTTCAGCTGCCTGTTATTGATTATTGATGTTTGTTTATAGAACTGGAGCTTGTTTTCAAGTCAAACAAAAATTCAAAACCAGTATTTCTTACAGCATTAGGAGTAACTCAAACCCATTGCTTCGCGGATGTCACGCATGGTTTCTTCGGCCAGTTGATTGGCTTTTTCACAACCATCGGCAATAATATTGCGTACCAGCGTAGGATCTTCTTCATACATTCTGGCGCGTTCATGCATGGGTGCTTGTTCTGCCAGTATGCGCTCAATTAATGGTGCTTTGCAATCCAGACAGCCGATTTCAGCATTTTTACAACCATGTTGCGCCCATTCCTTGGTTTTTTCATCGGAATAAACCATGTGGAATTGCCATACCGGGCACTTGGCAGGATCTCCCGGATCAGTGCGTCTGACCCTTGCCGGATCAGTCGGCATGGTGCGAACTTTTTTGCTGACGCTGTCAGGGTCTTCACGCAAACTAATGGTGTTGTTATAGGATTTGGACATTTTCTGACCGTCCAGTCCAGGCATTCTGGCAGCTTCTGTGAGCAAGGTGTCAGGTTCGCAAAGAATCATTTTTCCACCCCCTTCCAGATAACCGAATAAACGTTCTTGATCACCCATATTGAGATTTTGTTGCTCGTTCAGTAATGACTGCGCTTCCGCCAGGGCGCTTTCGTCACCTTGTTCCTGGAAACGTGTTTTCAGCTCATTGTAGAGTTTGGATCGTTTGGAGCCGAGCTTCTTGATGGCGGCTTCGGCTTTCTCTTTAAAACCGATTTCTCTACCATAAATATGATTGAAACGGCGGCAAATTTCACGTGTGAATTCAATATGCGGTGCTTGATCTTCACCAACAGGAACACGGTTTGCACGGTAGATGAGGATGTCGGCGCTTTGCAGCAACGGGTAGCCCAAAAAACCATGCGTGCTGAGATCTTTCTCGGTCAATTTTTCCTGTTGGTCTTTATACGTTGGCACGCGTTCAAGCCAGCCTAATGGCGTCATCATAGACAGCAACATATACAATTCAGCGTGCGCAGGCACTTTTGACTGAATGAATAAGGTCGCTTGTGACGGATCAACACCCGCAGCCAGCCAGTCAATCACCATATCCCAGACATTCTTCTCGATAATTTCCGGTGAATCGTAATGGGTAGTCAACGCATGCCAATCTGCGACAAAAAACAGGCATTCGTACTGTTGTTGCAAGTCCACCCAATTTTTTAATACGCCGTGATAATGACCTAAATGCAGGCTGCCAGTGGGGCGCATACCTGATAAAACGCGATCAGCAAACATTTTTTTGCTTCCTATTTATATGGCAAATATTGACGCTATCATTGTTATAGTCCAAGTAATCGCAGGCCAGATTACAGCCCCCAGTACACCACTAAACAGTAGGACTAATAGAATAATCAAACCATAAGGCTCAATTTTGTTGAAATAGTATGAAATACGGTGTGGCAGTAAGCTAGCCGCCATGCGACCGCCGTCCAATGGCGGTAATGGTAGTAGATTGATCACCATCAGTATGACGTTAATTTTTATGCCGACAGTGCACATTAAGATCATTAGATTAGTGAAAGTGCTTTCAGGCATGGCAATGCACATTTTAAAAATTAAAGCCCAAGAAAACGCCATCAGTAAATTGGCAGCAGGCCCGGCAGCCGCAACCCATAACATATCGTGTTTGGGGTGGCGCAAATTGGAGAAGTTGACCGGCACAGGCTTGGCCCAACCAAAAAGAAAACCGGCACCAACTGTTAACTTGCTTACAATAAATAGCGTTATGGGTACAAGAATAGTACCGATAGGGTCGATATGTTTGGTCGGATTGAGACTGATACGACCCTCATTAAACGCGGTAAAATCTCCATAATGCTTGGCGACGTAGCCATGCGCCGCTTCATGCATTGTTATGGCGAGAATAACGGGTAAAGCATAAATGGCAATACCTAGAACAATATCATCCATTCGTCAATCCAAAGGGTTCCAGGCTACCCTGACCTTGCCGTATCAATTCCGGCACCTCACCAGTCAAGTCAATCACGCTGGTCATTTCAAGGCCGCATGAACCCGCATCCATGACCAAATCAACCTGATGCTCCAGACGCTCGCGTATTTCTTCCGCATCATTCAGTGGTAATTCATCATCTGGCAAAATCAAGGTGGAACTAAGCAAGGGTTCGTCTAATTCTTCCAGCAATGCCTGCACCACCGGGTGATCAGGCACGCGCAAACCAATGGTGTAACGTTTTGGGTGCTGCAAGCGGCGTGGAACTTCCCGGCTGGCTTGTAAGATAAACGTGTAACTACCGGGTGTGTTGGCTTTGAGCAAGCGGTATTGGCTGTTGTCCACTTTGGCATAAGTTGAGATTTCCGCCAGATTCCGGCACACTAATGTGAAATGATGCTTGTCATCTACTTGGCGTATGCTACGTATGCGAGACATCGCATTTTTATCCCCAATTTGACAACCCAGTGCATAACTGGACTCAGTAGGGTAAACAATAATGCCGCCATCACGAACAATTGCAACAGCTTGTCGTATTAAACGCAAGTGCGGCGTATTTGAATGAATAGAAAAAAATTGGGCCACGTCAGAGTAATATCGATATTAAATGCGGTTGTATACTAGTTGCTTTAAAAGCGTTTGGGTCATGCAACAATTTTCCAATCATGCCACACGGGGATACATCCCGCTGGCAAATCAGGTAACTGACCAAGATCATAAAAACTTTCTCCTGGACCATGAAAGTCTGATCCACAAGACACTAAGAAATTCATATCTCTTGCATGTTGGGCAAAATCCTGGACCTGATCGGCGGTATGGCTGCCAGTAATCACCTCGATTCCCGTACCACCCAGGGTGCGAAATTCATGCAATAAATCATCCAACACATTTTTTCCCAGTTTGTAGCGTGCAGGGTGAGCAATAACCGCTCTGCCGCCGCTGCCACAAATCCAACTGACTGCGTCACTTAGAGCGGCCCACTCATGTGGGGCATAACCAGGTTTGCCTTTGACTAAATACTTCTTGAACACTGTTTTTAGGTCTTTGGCATGGCCTTGTTCAACCAGAAAACGTGCAAAATGGGTGCGGCCGATCAAACGGCGTTCTCCGACATAGGTATACGCGCCTTCCAGGCTACCCATGATGCCGATTTTTTCCAGTTCAGAGGCGATATTTTCGGCGCGTTGTGAGCGACCTGTGCGGATGGCTGCTAAGCCTTCTTTGAGTGGCGTATACTCTGGATCAATGTCCAGGCCAATAATATGTAATACGCGGCCTCGCCAACTCACGGATATTTCAACGCCATTAATAAATGTGATATTTTGCGCGTCTGCCGCAAGGCGGGCCTCATCCAGGCCGGCGACATCATCATGATCGGTTAGCGCCAGAGTCTTTACGCCACGTTTTGCCGCGCGGTCAACCAAGCGTGTAGGCGTTAACAGGCCATCAGAAATTGTGGAATGACAATGTAGGTCAATGTTGAGCATGAAGCCTTATATGCATGAGACAAGACATGTATGATACCAAATAACCGGTGTTAAGAGAAACTATAGTGCTGATCAATTTGTAAATTACGCCGCGCTTATTTCAGCACCATGACAAGGAATAAAAATGAAAAAACAACTGACTACCTGGGATCATCTTTCTGCGGCACCGCATCGCAGCTTGTTTTTGGTCGGTGCGTTACAAGGCGTTATAACGTTGATTTGGTGGTTGATTGACTTAGCAGGGCGTTACGCTATTGTGGGTGCAGCACCGGTTTGGAGTATCGCGCCGACCTGGGCGCATGCATTTCTGATGACCTATGGTTTTTTTCCGTTTTTCATTCTGGGTTTTCTGTTTACAACCTACCCAAACTGGATGAGTGGTGAAAAAGTAAAGCCGCGTGAATACATGACAACCTGTTTGCTGATGGCAGGCGGTGTGCTGTTGTTTTATGTTGGCATGCTCACAAACAAACCCATTGTGATGACGGGGGTGGCAATCATGCTGGCAGGATGGAGTGTCGCATGCTATATATTGCTACGCGTCATGATGGGCGCATCGGGCACCGATAAACGTCATGCCATGGTAACCAGCGTAGCGCTGTTAATGGGTTGGTTGGGTGTGGCTTGCTATTTGTTATGGCTAATGACAGATAGCTGGGCGTTATTGAATTTTTCACGAACTGCCGGTGTCTGGTTTTTCCTGTTACCGATTGTGTTAACAGTTTCACATCGTATGATTCCATTTTTCTCCAGCCGGGTGCTGGAAGATTATGTACTCGTCAGGCCTTACTGGATGCTCTGGTTAATGCTCATTTGCACCGTTGGTCACGGCGTACTGCAACTGCTGGATATCATGTCCTACCTGTGGGTTGTTGATTTCCCACTCGCCATCTGCGCATTCTATTTATCGTATCGATGGGGCCTTTTACGCAGTTTCAGTGTGAGCTTGTTGGCCGTGCTACATATCTCATTTGTTTGGCTGGGCCTATCAATGTTGTTATACGGCGTGCAAAGTTTGGCATTGCTGCTGACTGAAGGGCAGTTGCACATCCTCGGCTTAGCGCCGTTGCACGCGCTGGCGATTGGTTATTTTGCCAGCATGGTTTTGGGCATGGCGTCACGTGTCACCATAGGTCATTCAGGGCAGCCATTGGTGCTGGACCATTTCACCTGGTTACTGTTTATCGGTTTTCAGTCGGCAGCAATTGTCAGAATTCTGGCAGATATTGTACCTGCTGCGGCAAATATGACGCCGATGTTATATCTGCTTGCTGGGCTCATCTGGCTAGGCTGTTTTATGCTTTGGGTATTTCGTTATGTGCCGATTTACTGGCGGCAAAGGGTGGATGGTAAATCGGGTTGATCGAGAATGATTGGCCGAATGAAACATTAGCTGACTGACACATGTTTAATAATGCCGGTAGCTATTTTTACAAGTACAAACAGATTCTTATCTAAGAATAAGGCATAATTCATACACAATGTGTTAGGAAAATTTGTTTATCGTTATTAATAACCTTGATTCTATTGTATGAGCCATGAATGAAAATAATGTTGCACAACGCCAATGAATAGCACTGTTCTTGTTGCAGAGGACAATCCATTTAATCAAGAGCTTGCATGTTCCATACTAGAGAGTTTAGGACTGCATGTAATGTTGGCTAACAACGGGCAAGAGGCTATTGACTTAGTCAAAGTAAATGATTTTGTGCTTGTATTGATGGATTGCCAAATGCCCGTAGTCGATGGTTATGAGGCCACTATAGCGTTGCGACAATTGGAGAAAAAGGGAAAATATTTGCCGATTATCGCACTTACTGCAAATGCA
Organism: Nitrosomonas sp.; assembly: GCA_021774075.1. Classification (GTDB taxonomy): domain Bacteria; phylum Pseudomonadota; class Gammaproteobacteria; order Burkholderiales; family Nitrosomonadaceae; genus Nitrosomonas. Next base: position 9,521 of record JAJFJK010000071.1, read on the forward strand.
ATGTCTGAGGTCCAGCAGAAATGCCTGGATGCAGGCATGGATGATGTTCTATCGAAACCTTATACATATACCCAACTTGAAGCTATGCTGAAAAAGTGGATCGCTAAATACTGAAGACCATAAATCACAAGAAATGCTTGTCAACACCAGTCATGAAGATTACAGGCCAAAATCTAACGCACTGGTGCAATATTCAGGCTAGTTATTAGCGGCCTGCCTGTTTAATTTTATCGTTTTCACTGTTAGTTCTATCATTCTCATTGCAATATTCCAACCATATCTCAGACTCGCGATATACACAGCCCCCGTGTCTTTCTGATATCCTGCTGGGACAGTCGTACTTTCCAGTTGAGCGTCAGTGAAAACCGTTGACTGGTTGTTCTGCGACTGATCTGAAGCTAAGAAAGTTGTAGCCAAAGCTGCGTTGATGGGATGCACGTTTTGTAATTGATTTAGATTTGTAGCGCTCATATCTGATGCAGCCTGTGCCATGTTGGATCTTGCATGAGTCCATTCTGAAATGAGGATGAGTGTAACGATTAATCCGATTATCATTACCAATATCTGCGGATCAATTTTTGGCATTTGCCTGACCTCCTACTGTCATGGGGTTGTGGTTATTGGGTGTAATATTTTTATTTAAGCCAAGTATTGTAGAGAGGGGAGATCAATCTGGGAATGTGACAAATTGTCGCGCGACAATTTGTCACATATCAAGTAGTCTGTATTTAACCGAACTTAGAGGAAACAATACATGAGAGAAGTCGTGATATTGAGTGGTGTACGTACTGCCATTGGAGACTACGGCGGATCGCTTAAAGAAGTCGCGCCCACTGAATTAGCTGCACAGGTTGTGCGTGAGGCGGTGCGACGAGCCAACATTGATCCCGCTGAAGTTGGGCACTTGGTTTTGGGTAATGTAATCCATGGTGAAGCCTGTGACATGTATATGGCACGAGTGGCTGGTATTAATGGCGGCCTGCCTCAACATAGCGCGGCATTAACGTTAAACCGCTTGTGCGGTAGCGGTTTACAAGCCATTATTTCTGCCAGCCAAAATATTTTATTGGATGATACGGATATTGCCATTGCCGGTGGTGCGGAATCCATGAGCCGCGGCGGCTATTTATTGCCTGCTTTACGTTGGGGGCAACGTATGAATGATGGCAATACCATTGATATGATGGTCGGCGCATTAACCGACCCATTTGAACAGGTGCATATGGGGATCACGGCGGAAAATATTGCTGCAAAATGGGGTATTGGGCGTGAAGAACAGGATCAATATGCTATCGAGAGTCACCGCCGTGCAGTGTCCGCGATTAAAAATGGTCATTTTAAGGAACAGATACTGCCTATCGAATTGACTACTCGTAAAAACACAAGTTTTTTTGATACCGATGAGCATCCGCGTGAAAATATTGATATGGACGCTTTAGCCAAGCTGCGAACAGTTTTTCAAAAAGATGGGACGGTAACCGCAGGCAATGCCTCCGGTATCAATGACAGTGCGGCGGCATTAGTGCTTATGGAACGTGCAATGGCTGAAAAACGCGGGTTGCAGCCCATGGCACGCTTGGTTTCTTATGGCCATGCGGGCGTTGACCCACAATTCATGGGTATTGGGCCAATTCCAGCGGTGCAGAATGTTCTAAAACGTGCAGGTCTTACAGTGGCCGATATGGATGTCATAGAATCAAACGAGGCTTTTGCCGTACAAGCCTGTGCAGTTGCAAAGGAACTGCAATTTGACCCGCAAAAAACCAATCCTAATGGCGGGGCTGTCGCATTAGGGCACCCAATTGGCGCAACAGGTGCTATTTTAACCATCAAAGCCCTATATGAATTACAGCGTTCTAATGGCCGCTATGCATTGGTAACCATGTGTATTGGCGGTGGTCAGGGGATTGCCGCTGTATTTGAACGGCTTTAACCTGGATATTGCACCAGTACGTTGGATTTTGGCCTGCTATCGTTATGCCTATTGGTTTTTGGTAATTTCTGCAAAAATACAATTTGTGCTTAAGGCCTACTTGCCCTGTTTTGAATTGAACGTGCATGCTCTCTACGCCGCAGAATAACCGCGCCTCCGGTCGCGAGAACGCTCAACTCAAAACAAGTTCGGCGTTTAAATTCCACCAACTGGTGTAATACCCAGGCTAATAAATTGTCTTATCTTGACAAGCCACCTCCTCAGGGGGAAAATGCTGCCTCTTGCGCGTGGCGAATTAGCTCAGTGGTTAGAGCAGTGGAATCATAATCCATTGGTCCGGGGTTCAAATCCCTGATTCGCCACCATTCCATGTTTTTTATCGTTTGTCCGACCCGTGAATCCATGAAAAAAAATCAGCTACCGCTATTGTTTTTTATCATTGTACTGGTCTGTATGACGAATTATAGTTTTGGCCAATTACATAGAAACTTTCCAATAGATAGTCATGTCGGCAAGTTAACGGCTTTTTCTTTTCCTGAAATGACCATTGATGGTGAAAACATGGTTATGGGCGTGGGCGGACAGATTCGGGACACCAATAACCTGATTATCTTTCCAAACATGCTGAATAAAACGGGTACTATTCGTTATCAACAAGATACGATGGGATTCGTCCACCGCATTTGGTTTCTGACACCCGGAGAAGTCGAGCGGGCTAAAGAAGAAGAAACGTATCAATTAAAATAAAGGGCACCTCTAAAAATCCAGATTTCATCCGCAACTGCTGTGTTGCGGAAAAAATTTCTTGCTGTCGTATCAATCATATGCTGCGCTTCAAAATTCCCCCCCCCTGCCTTGTATTTGGGTGAACTCAGAATTTTTAGAAGCGCCCTAAACATTAAACCAGTATAATTTTTATTATTTCAACACCTATTTCGTGAGTAACAAGCTATATATTAAGACTTTCGGTTGCCAAATGAACGAGTATGACTCGGACAAAATGGAAGATGTGCTACGCGCTTCCCATGGCATGGAAGCGACTGATGACCCCGCACAAGCTGATGTGATCTTGTTTAACACCTGCTCAGTGCGTGAAAAAGCGCAGGAAAAAGTGTTTCATGACTTAGGTCGTGTCCGGCATCTCAAAGAATCGAACCCTAATTTGTTGATTGGCGTGGGTGGTTGCGTTGCCAGCCAGGAAGGCAAAGCGATTGTCAGCCGCGCACCGTTTGTGGATATTGTTTTTGGGCCGCAGACGTTGCATCGATTGCCACAATTAATTGAGCAACGTAGAGCCACCGGTCGCCCACAAGTTGATATTTCTTTTCCTGAAATTGAAAAGTTTGATCATCTCCCGCTTGCACGCACTGAAGGTGCGACAGCTTATGTTTCCATTATGGAAGGTTGTAGCAAGTATTGCAGTTTTTGTGTCGTGCCTTACACACGGGGTGAAGAAATTTCCCGTCCACTGGATGATGTACTGACTGAAATGGCTGTTTTAGCAGACCAGGGTGTTAAGGAAATAACGTTGCTTGGGCAAAATGTTAATGCCTATCTAGGCGTTATGGATGACGGGGAAATCGCTGACTTTTCCCTTTTGCTTGAGTATATTCATGAAATACCCGGCATTGAGCGGCTACGCTACACCACTTCTCATCCTAAAGAATTCACCACGCGTTTAATAGATGCTTACGCAAAATTACCCAAATTGGTCAGTCATTTGCACTTACCTGTGCAATCGGGTTCCGACAAAGTGCTGGCTGCCATGAAACGGGGCTACAGTGTGTTGGAATTTAAATCTATTATTCGAAAATTGCGAATAATACGCCCGAACCTGACACTTTCTTCTGATTTTATCGTCGGCTTTCCTGGCGAGACAGAGGCTGATTTTGAAGCAACGCTCCAGTTAGTTGAAGACATGAATTTCGATGAATCCTACAGCTTTATCTACAGTGCCCGCCCGGGTACTCCGGCAGCCGATTTGCCGGATGATACGCCGCAGGCACTTAAACTTGAGAGACTGCACCGTCTGCAAGCACAAATTAAGCAACAAGCCCGAAAAATCAGCCAGCAAATGGTTGGCACGACGCAACGTGTTTTAATAGAAGGCATATCTAAAAGAGATGCAACGGAATTTTGTGGCCGTACCGACAATAATCGTGTGGTTAATTTTGCTTGTAACCACGACTTAATTAATTGTTTTGCGCAGGTCAATATTACCGATGCACGCGCAAATTCACTGCGTGGGGAAGTACTAACGCAATAGTTTTACTTGCAAAGTATCGCCACCACTGAGAAAATCAACATATCAAAACAGTTTTGTTAGACATTGAAACCAAAACCCATCGAGATTTCTTTCACACCAGCTGATAATCAGCGCCTTGCCAACCTGTGCGGCACCCTGGATGAGAACCTGAAACAGGTTGAAACGGCACTGGATGTTTCCATTTCACGGCGCGGAGAACATTTCAGCTTGCATGGCGAATCAGATCAAACAGAGCTTGCTGCTCAGGTCTTGCGCAGTTTTTACAAAAAATCACAGCATCATCTGAGTCTGGAGCATGTCCAGCTCGGTTTGATTGAAGCGATGAATCCGCAAAACATGCCCAATCAAGTCAACAACGATGTCATGGCGCTGGCAGAAACTTCCCCCGCTTTGATGACACGCCGCAGCAATTTATACGGACGCACACCGCGTCAAATACAGTATTTGCAGCAAATTCAGAAACACGACATTACTTTTGCCATTGGCCCGGCAGGTACGGGCAAAACCTATCTCGCAGTTGCCAGTGCTGTGGATGCGCTGGAACGTGAATTGGTTTCGCGCTTGATACTGGTCAGACCAGCGGTTGAAGCCGGCGAACGTTTGGGGTTCTTGCCGGGTGACATGACGCAAAAGGTTGATCCCTACCTACGCCCGCTTTACGATGCATTATATGACTTGATGGGTTTCGAAAAAACCGGTAAGCAATTTGATCGCAATACCATTGAGATTGCACCGCTGGCGTTTATGCGCGGACGCACCCTGAATCAATCTTTCATTATTCTTGATGAAGCGCAAAATACCACACCCGAACAAATGAAAATGTTTTTAACGCGTATTGGTTTTGGTTCTAAGGCAGTGATCACGGGCGATATTACCCAGACAGACCTGCCCAAACATCAGAAAAGTGGCTTGGTGGAAGTCAAGCAAGTGCTTAAAAATATACGTGGTATTGCATTTACCAATTTTGAATCGGAAGATGTTGTGAGACACCCTCTGGTGCAACGTATCGTCAACGCATATGAAACACATGATAAACAGCAGCAAGAGAATTGACTTTCTTTTTCTTTTGAAATGGAAAAACCATTCAGGCTAGCCGTGCAATACGCGACCGACAATCAAAACATACCGACACGCCCACAATTTCGCAAATGGGTTAAAGCCGCGCTATTGCAAGAAGCTGAGATTGCGTTGCGTATTGTGAATGAAGCGGAAGGTTATGACCTTAATAACAGTTATCGTGGAAAAAAATACGCGACCAATGTGTTGACTTTTGTATACGACGATACCCAGCCTTTGTCTGGCGATATTGTGTTGTGTGCTGATGTTGTGGAAAAAGAAGCGCAGCAACAACAAAAAGATCTGGCCGCGCATTATGCACATCTGACCGTGCATGGGGTTTTACATTTGCAAGGTTATGATCATATTGATGATGCTGAAGCTGCCGTCATGGAAAATCTGGAAACAGAAATTCTTGTCCGGCTTGGCTACAATGACCCTTATAAAGAACAAAGCTGTGAAATTTAGGAATATGCACTTTCTTAGCAAATGTTCAACCTGTTTTCTTTTGGAAAATTTTCAAATAAATTATGGACGACCCCTCACCTAAGAACGGTTGGCTTGAGCGTATAAACAGTTTGCTCCAACGCCAACCGGAAGACCGAAAACAACTTATTGCGTTATTACACACTGCCTTTGAGCGTAATTTACTGGATTCCGATGCGCTCAGTATGATTGAAGGTGTCATGCAGGTTTCAGAAATGCAGGCACGTGACATCATGATACCGCGCTCGCAAATGGGTGTGATTGATATCAGCGAAACACCCGATAAATTCATCCCTTTTGTGATTGAAACCGCGCACTCCCGTTTCCCCGTCACTGAAGGTTGTGACGACAATATCCTCGGCATCCTGTTAGCCAAAGATCTGCTGCGCTATTATGCAGGCGAAGAAGAATTCGACATTCGCGACATGTTACGCCCGGCTGTGTTTATTCCGGAATCCAAACGACTTAATATTCTGCTGAAAGATTTCCGCAGCAATCGCAACCATATCGCAATCGTTGTGAATGAATATGGTGGTGTAGCCGGCCTGGTAACGATTGAAGATGTGCTGGAACAGATAGTCGGCGATATTGAAGACGAATATGATTTTGATGAAGATGAAGACAATATTGTCAAAGAAGCGGAAAATATTTATCGTGTCAAAGCCGTCACAGAAATTGACAGTTTTAATGAAATACTCGGCGCAACGTTTAGTGATGACGAATACGATACAATTGGCGGCTTGGTAATAAACAAATTTGGCCGTCTGCCCAGCCGTGACGAATCCGTTAGCATTGATCATTTTAAATTTACCGTGCAACGCGCTGACAGTCGGCGTTTGTATATACTTAAAGTAGAAAGAAACACCACGAGTTCCTAAATCACCTCAAATTACCCGGCGCATGCCAAAAATAACCACCCGCCAGTATGACGCGCAAGCTTTTTACACGCTCAGCCAATGTGGCATGTCGCCCGTATTAGCCCGCATCTATGCAGCCAGAGGGATTGAAAGTTCAGAACAACTGGAAACAGAATTAGCCCGCCTGATTCCATTTAATCAACTGAAAAATATTGGTTTAATGGCTGAACTGCTCGCAGATGCTATTGCCGCCAAGAAACGTTTGTTAATTGTGGCTGATTATGATTCCGATGGCGCGACAGCTTGTGCAGTCGGCATGCGTGTTCTGCGCAGGTTGGGTGCGATTGTTGATTACCTGGTGCCCAATCGCTTTGAATATGGCTATGGATTAACGCCTGAAATTGTGGAGCTTGCATATGCCACCAAACAACCCGACATCCTGATTACAGTCGATAACGGTATCGCCAGCGTTGACGGTGTGCTTACGGCCAACCAATTGGGCATGCAAGTGCTGGTTACCGATCATCATTTGCCCGGTGATGAACTGCCGGATGCCACCGCCATTATTAACCCCAATCAGCCCGATTGTCCTTTTCCCAGCAAGAGTATTGCCGGTGTGGGGGTGATTTTCTATTTGATGATGGCATTGCGGGCAGAATTACGCCAACGCGGTGCATTTACAGAAAACAATAAGGAACCCAATCTTGCCAGCTTTTTGGATCTGGTGGCACTGGGTACTGTCGCGGATGTGGTTAAACTGGATAGCAACAATCGCATTCTGGTGCAGCAAGGCTTACAACGTATCCGCAAAGGACGCGCCTGTGCGGGCATTAATGCGCTACTGCAAATTGCGCGTAGAGATTATCAGCAAGTGTCCACCTATGAAATGGGCTTTATGCTGGGCCCCAGATTAAATGCCGCCGGGCGTCTGGATGATATGTCTCTGGGCATTGAATGTCTGATTACCGATGATGTGGCTTATGCCACACAAATCGCGCAACAATTGGATGCGCTCAACCGCCAGCGGCGCGAAATTGAGTCCACAATGCAGGAAAGCGCGCTACTCAAGCTGACGGAAATGCTAGAAACGCAAGACACAATAATCACTGCATCATATAGTGTTTGCCTGTTTGATCAGGAATGGCATCAGGGTGTTATCGGCATACTTGCCTCGCGCATCAAAGACAAATATCACCGCCCGGTAATTATTTTCGCGCCCGGTAATGAGAACGAAATCAAAGGCTCAGGACGATCAATTCCCGGTTTTCATTTACGTGACGCACTTGATCTGGTTGCCAAACGTCATCCTGAATTAATACTCAAATTTGGCGGCCATGCGGCGGCGGCTGGATTGACGATTCATGCTGAAAATTTCGCAGCATTTTGTGATGCCTTCGAGCAAGCGGCACAAACCTTGCTGACACCCGCTGATTTGACGCGTGTGATTGAAACGGATGGGGATCTTGAAGCTTCTGAGATCAATATGCAACTGGCCGAAAAGCTTACACAACAAGTGTGGGGACAGGGTTTCCCGCAGCCCACATTTAAAGCGCGTTTTTATGTCGAGAATCAGCGTATCGTGGGTGAAAAGCACCTGAAATTAAAGCTCAAAAAAATAGCTTGCGGGGATGAGGGAAACAACCAACAATCTGACACCATTTATGATGCCATTTTATTTTTCCATAATGACCCATTACCCGATATCATTGATGCTGTTTACCGTTTGCAAATTAATGAATTTAACGGCAGAACAACACTCCAATTTTTGCTTGATCATTGGTCTCATTCTGATAACTGATTAGCAATACAGCAATACGATGACTATCGAATTGATGCAAGGTGAAGAACTGGCGTATCTGCCCAGTTTCGCAACCAGTCTTGCCATTGGCCTGTTAATTGGGCTGGAACGCGAGCGCAGCTCAGGTGCCAAAGCCGGTTTAAGGACGTTTGCGCTGGTCGCGCTATTTGGCACACTGGCGGCTATGTTGTCAGAAAAGGCAGATTCTCCATGGCTATTACTGGGTGGTTTGCTCATTGTGGGTTTTATGACCATCGCCGCTTATTTTCATACGCGGGATGACAACATGGAATCTGGCACCACCACAGTAGCCGCCATTGTCATCTGCTATGGGTTGGGCGCAACCGTCTGGTATGGCGAGACCACACTGGCCATCATGCTGGCCATTATCACCACCGTGCTGCTGTATTTCAAAGCTGAATTACATGGCATTACCAAAAATATGGATCGGCGTGACCTTGTATCCATCCTCCAGTTTGCCGTCCTGACTTTCATCATATTGCCGATACTGCCAAATGAGAATATGGGGCCTTATGATGCCATTAATCCCTACCAAGTCTGGTTAATGGTGGTGCTCATTTCAGGCGTCAGTTTAGCAGGCTATGTTGCGCTTCGTCTGATCGGGCAACGGCATGGCGCAGTGCTGTTAGGTTTGTTCGGTGGTTTTGTGTCCAGTACCGCCACAACCCTTGTTTATACCCGCCGCAGCAAATACAATGAACACTTCACACAACTGGCTGTCGTGATTATCCTGATTGCAAATTTAACCGTTTTAATCCGCTTGGCAATCGTCAGCTCAGTGGTTTCCCCAACCATATTGCCACAACTATTGCCGGTACTGGGCGGCGGCCTGCTGCTGGGATTAGGCGCTACGATATATTGGTGGCATCAATTAAACCAGCAAAATGAAATACCCGTCCCTGAAATCAAGAACCCAACAGAAATCCGCACCGCCGCTACTTTCGGCCTCATCTATGCCGTTGTACTGTTTTTTGCCGCATGGCTAACAGACATCGCTGGCAGCCGAGGATTATATGCCGTCGCGCTAATCTCCGGCATGACCGATGTCGACGCCATCACACTAACCAGCCTGCGTTTATTTGAACTGGGCAAACTGGAAGCCTCAGAAACCATAACCGCCATCTCGCTGGGTATCATGGCCAACATCGTCTTCAAACTGGGACTCATCTACTTTATTGGTACCACACTACTGGCAAAGCGCTGCATCACTGGCATGCTGGCGACTGCAGTGGGGATTGGTGTGGGGTTGCTGGTTTTTGTTTAATCTGAATTCCATCAATTGGTGCACATTCTGATTACCAAGTTTTTTGACATGACTGAGTTACTTCTCTGTTACAGCAACAATTCAATCCCCAGTAAAATTCAAAATACGTTATAGTATTTCCCGAAGCAAAAGTTTCCGTCGGACATTTTTCATTACCGTACCGCCCTTTTAATATTACAAAATTGCACATGCACGATTTTAAACCTGGCCAACGATGGATTTGTGATGTTGATTTGCAGATGGGTTTAGGGATTGTCCAGTCTGTTGAAGATCGTGTTGTGTGTATTGTTTATAAGTCGGTTGGGGAAACGCGTTCTTATGCCAAACATTCTGCGCCGTTAACACGTGTTATTTTCGATATTGGCGACAGCATCACCAACCATGAAGGCGTCATTTTGGAAGTCACGGCGCATAAAGTGCAGGAAGGTTTAATCATCTACTCCGGAATTGATAAAAATAATCAATTGCTTGAGTTTGCTGAAGGGCAGTTGGCGCATCATTTGCAGTTCAGTCGCCCAACGGAACGTTTATTTAATGCCCATATTGATCAGGACAAGTGGTTCCAGATTCGTTACCTGACTTTAATGGCGCGCAACCAGTTGGCCCATGCGCCGCTATATGGACTGGTAGGAACACGCACCAGCCTGATTCCTCATCAGCTATATATTGCGCATGAGGTTGCCAATCGTTATGCGCCGCGTGTTTTGTTGGCTGATGAGGTGGGGTTGGGAAAAACCATTGAGGCCGGCTTGATCCTACACCAGCAATTATTGACCGAGCGCGTTAAACGCATTCTGATTGTGGTTCCGGAAACATTGGTGCATCAATGGCTGGTCGAAATGCTGCGGCGTTTTAATCTGCATTTTAGTGTGTTTGATGAAGAACGTTATGAAATGCTGGAAGAAAGTGACGAGCAGGAAAATCCTTTTCATAGCGAGCAATTAATCCTGTGCAGTTTGAGTTTCCTGGGGCAAAACAAAAAATATTTTTATGCTGCCTTGGATGGTGATTGGGATTTACTGGTTGTTGATGAAGCGCATCATCTGCAATGGTCGGAACAATCCGTAAGCCCTGAATACGACATGATTGAGCAATTAGCGACTTGTACCAAAGGTGTGTTGTTATTAACCGCAACGCCGGAACAATTAGGCAAAGCCAGCCATTTTGCCCGTCTGCGTTTGTTGGATTCAGATCGATTCGCCAGTTTTGATGATTTTGTTGCCGAAGAGCAGTCCTATGAACCCATTGCCAAGGCGGTAGAAGCATTGCTTGAAGGCAAAAAGCTGAGTGATAAAATCAAGCAAGTCATTGTTTCAACAACCGGCATTAAACAATCAAAAAAATTGCTGGCCAGCCTGCAAAATAAAAACACCGATGATGCAGAAGAGACCCAGCATGCACGCAAGCTACTGGCGGAACAATTACTCGATCGACATGGCACGGGGCGCATATTATTTCGTAATACCCGCGCGGCGGTAAAAGGATTTCCTGATCGAAAACTGATCGCCATCCCGCTTGCCCTGCCAGCGCAATACAACAATTGTATGAAAACCTTCGAGAAAACACATCTATCGAAACCGGAAATGTTGCTGTGCCCGGAGATGCTCTATCAGGCGAGAGCTGAGGATGATGACCCGCAATGGACTGAAATTGACCCACGTATCAACTGGTTGAATAAAAAGTTAAAAACATTAAAGCCTGAGAAGGTGTTGATTATCACGGCCAATGCACAAACAGCGCGTGATATTGCGCAAGCGCTCAAAGCACTGACGGGGCAGCATATACCGGTATTTAATGAACACATGAGTTTGCTTGAACGTGATCGTGCGGCGGCTTTTTTTGCTGATGTAGAAGCAGGCAGCCAGTTGCTGGTTTGTTCAGAAATCGGCAGTGAAGGACGCAATTTTCAATTCTCTCATCATCTTATTTTATTTGACTTGCCGTTAAATCCGGATTTATTGGAGCAGCGCATTGGCCGCCTGGATCGAATCGGGCAAACAGAAACCATTAACATCTATGCCCCTTATCTGGAAAACAGCGCCCAAACGGTGATGTTTAATTGGTATCAGGAAGGGCTGAATGCGTTTGAGAAAACATGCCCGGCCGGTCAAACCGTGTTTTCACAAGTGGAAACCGCGCTCATCGCAGCACTCCATCAACATACATTGAACGCCAATACCGACAAGCTCATCAAAAAAACACAGGCAGCCAATAAGAAACTAAACAATGCGCTGGATCGTGGGCGGGATAAATTGCTGGAATATAATTCCTTCCGGCCGGTCATTGCGGAAAAGCTGTGCCAGATTGCCATTGCGCAAGATAACGATGTCCATTTGCCACAATATATGGACATCGCATTTGATTGTTTTGGCGTGCATATTGAAGAACATCGCGCTGGCAGCTACTCGATTCAACCCAGCGAACACATGACAACCGCTTTTCCAGGCTTGAGCGATGAAGGCATGGTGATTACGTACACCAGAGATATTGCGCTGGCCAATGAAGACATGCGTTATTTGACCTGGGAACACCCAATCGTCATTCACGCCATGGATCGTGTTTTGAGCAATGAATCCGGCAATGCTGTTGTAACAGCAATAAAGTGCAACGGTGTGCAAGCCGGCACAATATTTCTTGAAAGCCTGTATATCCTGGAAACAAGCGGGCACTATGTACAACAAAGCAACCGTTATTTGCCGCCGACCATGCTGCGCACCTTTATTGATGAGCAAGGTAACAGTGATCAGCCGGAGCTGGGTCACGCCACAATCAATCAACATTTGGTGCCGGTATCCGCTGAAATTGCCAAACAAATTATTCAGCTGAAAAATGAATCCATTAAAGCAATGGTCGAAGCCAGCCTGCATCAAGCCGAGACACAAATGCCAACCATCGTCGCACAAGCGCATGGCAAAACAAAAGAATTTTTCACGCTGGAAATTGAACGACTCAAAGCGCTGCACAAAGTGAACCCAAATGTACGCGCAGAAGAAATCCGGTTTTTTGAACAACAACTGGAAGATATTACCGCCGCATTTAAGTTAACCCGTTTAAGGCTGGATGCCCTGCGGGTTATTGTGGCGACTTAAAAGTAAAAGGCACCTTTAAAAGCCCAGATTTTACCCCAACTGCCATGTTGCGGGAAAAACTTCTTACTGCCATATAAACCAATGCTGCGCTACAAAATTTCTCCTGCGCCTTGCGCATTTGGCAAACTCTGCATTTTTAAAAGCGCCCTAAATACTATAGGGATAGGGACTAACAGAGAAACTATCGCCGTGCTTTGTTGATTCACTGAGAAGAGTTAGTGTAAGCTGTACACGCTATGTGAATGGCGGAACAACCCTTAAATGTCAACCAATACATCGATAAGACCTCATATATGACACAAAGATTTATATCAAAACAAAGAGTAACATTCATATGGTCGATGAGTCGGCGCACTTGTCAAATAAATGGTTGATTTCAATCGTGTCGATCTAAGCGAAGCAACACTTGCTATTTCTGATGCGGTTGATCTGGTCGGTGTTAAAGTTCTCCAGCATGGGAAGCGTGTGGCATTCATGGCCTTGGAAATTGCACGCGCTTTTGGCATTGAGGAATCATGGCAGCGCGAGTTATTTCGTGCCGCACTGATTCATGACTGCGGTGTCTCATCATCTGAGACGCACAATCGGCTAGTCTATGAGCTCGACTGGGCGGGATCACGCGAACACTGCGAACGAGGTTACAAATTAATGCGTGATTTCGAGCCTTTTGCCAATCTGGCAGAGCTGATCCTCCACCATCATACTCACTGGGAAAGTCCCCTTCGCCAACAAGTTGAGCCTCAGAAATTCCTTCTCTCAAATCTAATCCATCTTGCTGATCGTGTCGACGCACTCATCGCCCAGCACCAAGAATCCGATTTGCTTCTCGCCCGCAAGTCCATCCTTACTCGTATAGAAGCCCTTACAGGAAGCTTCTTCAACCCAGACTTGGTAAAGGCACTCCTGGAAGCATCTGTTAGCGAGGCGTTTTGGCTTACATTGGAATCGCATCATCTCGAGCGGCAAATCAATGAAACCGCTTTGCAGTTCTCCGATACTCGTGTGCTGACAAGTTCAGAGCTTATGCAACTGGCTAAAATCTTTGCCCGGATTGTAGACGATAAAAGCACATTCACAGCCGAACACTCAATCGGCGTCTCTCGTCTATCGCGCCTTCTTGGTGGGCTGTATGGGTTGCCCACTAAAGATTGTGAGCTATTGGAAATTGCCGGACTTCTGCATGACGTCGGTAAACTTCGTGTACCAGATGGGGTACTCGATAAGCCTGGGCCGCTCGACGAGGCAGAGTTTGCTGTAATTGAGCGTCATACATTTGAAACTTGGCAAATTCTAAGGCGTGTGCATGCCTTTGGCCAAGTCGCTGAATGGGCCTCGTTCCACCATGAATCGATTGAGGGTAGTGGTTACCCTTTTCATCATCATGGCAGCGAGATTCCTATACAAGCACGGATTGTGGCAATCGCGGATGTTTTTCAAGCAATGGCGCAGGATCGCCCTTACCGCCCGACGGTCGGACCAGACGGTGTGCGTGCAGTGCTCACGCGAATGTGTGCTGCCGGGCAACTTGACGCCGCGATTATTGCCATTGTTGAAGCAAACTTTGATGCGTGCTGGGAAGCTGCCACTGGCAAGAGAAGTACCCAGATAACTTGATTTCTCCAGGATTAAAATATGATATGCAATCAAACAAAATTTTCTAATGATCCCTTTGTTTTTTTAAGGCTAATCTCTGGTTTTGCTTTTGGCTTATTATTTATGTCATTAGCCATTGCCGAAGAGCCTCTGGATATTCGTTCTTATGAAGCCGCAGATCCATGCAAGCCTGAAATTGCGCAGGTTAGGGTAACTGTAAATGGCGTTGGTTCAGGCGGCATTCTTAGCGTTGAGCTCTATCATGACCCGGATAATTTCTTGAATAAAAAAGGCCGCACAAAGCGCATTCGTATTCCCGCATCTGAAGGCCAACATACCGTATGTTTTGATCTTGAAAAGCAAGGCACCTATGCAGTTGCTGCTTATCATGATGTTGATGGTAATCGTAAATTAAATAAAAAATGGAATATGATGCCCAAAGAACCCTTTGGTTTATCCAATAATCCTGAACAGGATTTTGGTTTCCCAGAATTTAGTGATTCTGCATTCACAACAGACACTTTGGGCGCAGACATTTCAATTAATCTTCAGAAGCCTTGAAATACCTGTCATTCCTTTTTTTAATGCAGGAGACACGATGGACGAGAAAGTCTGGGATCGACTACTAAGACGAATCGAAGATGGCTTGGTTGTGCCTGTTCTTGGCTCCCAGGTGCTTACTTCTGCAGATGGTGTTGATTCTCTTCAGGCGCAGATTGCACAATATCTTTTGGAACTCTATGATATTGAACCAGGCAAATACACCTTGACGCCTTCACGTGAATTGAATGATGTCGTTATTCAGATTAAACAACAGCAGGGTGCTGATTTTCAAGATCTTTATGCTGATATTCATGACGCAATCAAGCACTTAACAACGGGAAGTAATGCGATTATTCCTGAGCCGATTCAACAAATTGCAGCAATCTCATCTTTCAATCTATTTGTAACCCTTACGCCTGATGAACAACTTGCACGCTGCTTACAAAAGCGATGTGCGGTAAATGAAATTATCTATTCTCCCTACCTGCCCACCAGTGAGGGCTCAGACCTACCCAAAGATTGGCAGTCACATCATGGTGAAGCGCAATTGCTCTATCTATTTGGAAAATCCAGAGCAGGGCCAATGTTCGCAATACATGATGAAGATCTTTTGGAGTATATGCACAACATTATTGCTCGTGGCAGTCATGTGCCGGTCAAGTTCCTGGATGAATTACAACAACGTAGCCTGCTATTAATTGGATGTAATTTTCCCGAGTGGCTAAGTCGTTTCTTTTTAAGGCTGACCAAACAAGGTCGACTGTTAGATACACAAAGGAAAAAAGAGTGGTTGATTGACAATAACCCCGTTAATAAAGACTTGGTTTATTTTCTGGAAAGCTACAGCAAAGGTACCAAGGTTATTTCAGATATTTCACCTAAAACTTTTGTTTCTGAACTATATCAGCGTTGGCAAGCGCGTAATAATGAATCTGAAAAAACACCTTCGCTTAGAATTGAGCACGTACCGCATGGCACCATGTTTTTCATTAGCTATTGTCGTGGCACCGATTATGCTTGTGCTGTGAAATTGGGCGAATCACTTCAATCTCAAGGGGTGGCATCCAATGAAATCTGGTTTGATGAACATTCAATTGCACCTGGAAACGATCTGCGTAATCATATCCTGGAAGGCAATCAAAGCTGCCGTTATTTTGTTCCAATCATTTCTAAAGCAGCGGATGCCTTGGATGAGAAATATTTCCGTCGAGAATGGCACGAAGCCATTGAAAGGGGCAAAGGAATCCAAGGACGAACATTTATTTTTCCAATTATTGTGGATGAGGATTTTAAGCTTGAAGAATATCAATGTATTCCGCTTGAGTTTAAGCAATTACTTATCGGCCATGCACCGATAGGAGAACCAAATGAACAAACCCGTGCAGCATTAATAAATCTTGTACGTAAAGAACGTTTAAAACGCGCATAAACCAAGGTAATTGTTAATGACTATCAATTCAAAAGATGATGTGATTGATACCAGCCAACAGCATCATATTGAGTTAAATGCTCAGTATCCATGGCCTGGGCTTGCAGCCTATGACGAATCAGCAAGTGAATATTTTTTTGGGCGCACTGAAGAAACCAAAGAATTATTACGCATGGTTCTGCTTGCGCCACTGACCGTCCTTTACGGCAAATCGGGATTAGGTAAAACGTCATTATTGCAAGCTGGGTTTTTCCCGCTTTTACGCGCTGAGCATTTTTTCCCAATTCATTTACGGCTTGATTATCGTTCCACGGCGGCGCTGCCTCCGCTAGACCAGGCTGCCAAAAAACTGCAAGCAGCACTGACAACGGCACAGGCAGATTTTACAGCGTGGAATGAAAATGAAAACCTGTGGCAGTATCTCCATCGTCGGGATCTGGAAATCTGGAGTCACGATAATTACTTGTTAACGCCAGTACTTGTTTTTGACCAATTTGAAGAAATTTTTTCTCGTGCAAATGGAATTACTGATCATATCCAATCCAATCTCAATAGCATAGCTGATTTGATTGAAAACCGCATTCCAAGTAAATTAACTGATCATCATTCAAGTCGACACACGTTGTCACAACTTGATCTAATGTCTCAGAATTACCGGATTGTGCTGGCTTTTCGTGAAGATTTTCTTCCCGAGATAGAAGGTTGGAAAGAACAAGTGCCTTCCTTGCTGCGCAATCGTCTGCGTTTATTGCCGATGAATCGTGAGCGGGCAATTGAAGCCGTATCCAGTGCAGGTGCTGCGGTGTTGGCGCCAGGTGTGGCTGAACCATTGGTTAACTTTGTTGGAAATTTAGATTCAGTTTCATCAGAGGTTGCTTCGGTAATTGAACCGGTACTTTTGAGCTTATGTTGCTATCAACTTAATCAGTGTCGTCCACAAGATGGAAAAATAGATACTGAGCTTTTGCAACATGCCGGACAAGATATTTTACAAGATTTTTATGACGAAGCACTCAGCGATATGCCCACCCAGGTATCGCAATTTATTGAGACATATCTCATCCAGGGTAACCAGTATCGGGGTAGCTACCCAGTCGATCAGGCGATCCAGGATGGTTTCATAACGCAACAACAACTGTCGACCCTGGCTGATAAATATCGATTATTGCGAATTGATCAACAGTTGGGCGCCAATCGAATAGAACTCATCCATGATCGTTTAGTCGGTGTTGTCAGCAAAGCGCGCGATGAACGTCTGCGACAGATCGAGAACCAGCGTCTTCAAGCTAAGGAACAAGAACACCAACGCCAATTAGCGTTTGAAAAAGCAGAGCAAGATGCCGCAAATTTACGTCGACAAGCGCGAAAACTTCATGCCGTATTATTGCTCGCAGCAATATTGGCAGGCATAGCAGGCTATGGTTGGTATACCGCTGATATTGAAAGAGAAAAAGCATTTCTGGCACAACAAGAGGTTAACAGTCTGCGCGCTGTTTCAGAGAGCCTGGATATGGCAAATGGCACCCGTTTAGGTGGTGACGAACGCGCAATCATGCAGCTGCTTGCGATCAATCAAACAGCGCCCAGTAATGTGGTTGACGAGGCGCTTTTAACCGTCGTACTAAATAAGAATGCCACTAAAAAAGTTTGGAGTACTGGTGACAAAATCGTATCAGCTACCTTTAATCATGATGGAGCACGCATCGCTTCAGTAAGTGAAGGAAATTTGCTGCAAATATGGGACGTTAATAGTGGTCAGCTTATCAACCAGAAAACAAAGGCGCATGAATGTATTGTGAATGATGAGGCGTCAAGCCACACAAAGCGCACAAACTGTGCAATATTGAGTATTTCTTTCAGCCCAGATGGCGCAACCATTGTGTCGGGCGGCCAAGATAAGGCGTTACGATTCTGGAATGCAGAAACTCTGGAACCCGTTGGTAAATTGTTGGGGCATGGAGATGATGTCACGAGTGTCGCTTTTAATAACGATGGCACGCGCCTCGTTTCCGGCAGTCAGGATAAAAGCGTACGATTATGGAATGTGCAAGCGCTAACACCAATTGGCAGTCCGTTATTAGGACACAAAGATGGCGTAACAAGTGTTGCTTTTAGCCCTGACGGTTCACATATTGTTTCTGCCAGTCATGACAAAACCCTACACATATGGGATGCGCAGACAGTGCAGTTAATTGATTCGCTAGAGGGACATAAGGATAGTGTGACCAGTGTCGCCTATAGTTCCGATGGTTTATATATTGTTTCCGGTAGCCAGGATAGAAGCTTGCGATTATGGAATGCAAAAACCTTGAATGCTGTAGATAAGCCATTTCACGGCCATGTTGATACGGTGTGGGATGTTGCATTTAGTCCTGATAACACCACTATTGTATCTGGTAGTCATGATAGAACTTTGCGTTTGTGGGAAACGAAAACTGGCCAGACTATTGGGTTACCACTACAAGGTCATGAAGAATCGGTAAGGTCGGTTTCTTTTAGTCCAGATGGAAAATATATTGTTTCAGGTGGCCGAGATACAACCCTGCGACTTTGGGATGCCCTTAACAACCAACCGATTAATGCCCTGTTGAAAGGCGGGCATAAGGATTTCGTTGCAAGCGTTGCTTATAGTCTCGATGGAAAATATATTGTATCGGGCAGTGATGATACGACCGTGCAATTATGGGATGCCGAAAGCGGAAAACCCATTGGCAAGCCGATGCAAGGGCATACCGGCTCATTAAACGGCGTTGCTTTCAGCCCTGACGGAAAATTTATTGTATCAGGTGCCAGTGATAAAACTTTATGCCTTTGGGATACGACAAGTCAGACACTCGTGGTTAAAATGACCGGGCATCAAGAAGGCGTTGAGAGTGTGGCTTTTAGCCCGAATGGAAAATATATTGCGTCCGGCAGCAAAGATAATAATGTGCAGTTGTGGGATGGAGAAAGTGGCGAAGCGATCGGTAAGCCGATGTCAGCGCATACTGAAATGGTTAGAGGTGTTGCTTTTAATGCTGACAGCAGCCTGATCGCATCCGCGAGTTACGACGGCACCGTGCGCTTGTGGAATGTTGATACTCGCCAGTCTATCGCTGAACTGACAGGTCATGAAGCTGCGGTAACAAGCGTGGCTTTTAGTCTGGATGGAAACCATTTGGTCTCAGGAAGCAAAGACAAAACCCTGATACGCTGGGATTTAAAAAGCCACCAAGCCATTGGTGAACCAATGAGCGGGCATACGGACCGGGTAAATAGTGTTGCCTTCAGTCCGGATGGTAAGCATATCATTTCAGGTAGCAATGACAAAACGCTGCGCTTGTGGGATCGAGAAAGCGGCCAAGCCATTGGTAAACCCATGAGCGGACATGAACAACGCATAAACAGCGTTACTTTTAATCCAGATGGTACACGTATTGTATCCGGCAGTGATGATATGACACTACGTATTTGGCCAGCCACTAATGATTCGGTTGAGCAGCTTTGCAATAAATTGACGCGTAACATGAGTGAAGATGAATGGGCAAATTGGGTATCGTCAGACATTAAATATAAAAAGCAATGCCAGAATTTGCCAATACCGCCATCTACAAACGCCAATTAATTTTTATTTTTCAACGATTGAGATGCATCCAAAGTGAACGACATTAAAGAAATAACCGAGGCATTACATCAATTTCGTGATGAACGGGATTGGGCGCAATTTCATAATCCAAAAGACCTTGCGCTGGCGTTGAATATTGAAGCCAGCGAACTGCTGGAAGCTTTTCTGTGGAAATCTTCAGAACAAGCAGACACGGATAAAGTGAAAGAGGAGCTTGCGGATGTGTTTACCTTTGCTTTTCTGTTGGCTGAAAAATACGATTTTGATGTGAAGCAGATCATACTGGAAAAGATGGAGAAAAACGCTGAGAAATATCCTGTTGCAAAATCAAAAGGTGTCGCAAAAAAATACACCGAATTGTAGTCGCTTTACGCCCTGTAGTCGCCTTATGGTATACCATTACTTCGCGGCCAACCGCCACAACGATGTAAGTTCTGCTGCACGTGCGTCGTGTAGCGGGTCATTGCTATCAGCAACACGTGGATGATGTGGCTTTACATCTGATTTACCCAGCACCTGCAAGCCTGCCGCATCAATAGCTGCGAGCAATTCATCACGCGTACGCAACCCCAAATGCTCGGCAATATCAGACAATATCAGCCAGCCCTCCCCTTCAGGCGCGAGATGTGCCGCAAGTCCATTCAGGAACCCTTTCAGCATACGGCTATCCGGGTCATAGATAGCGTGTTCGAGAGGCGAACTTGGCCGTGCCGGAATCCACGGCGGGTTGCACACAATCAGAGCGGCCTGTTTTTCTGTTTCTGCTTTAGGAAAAAGATCCGCCTGCACCACATCAACCTGTTCGATAAAGCCCAATCGCGTCAAGTTTTCACGCGCACAACACAATGCACGTAAATCCTGATCGGTGGCAACAATGCGTTGGACACCCCGGCTTGCCAGCACGGCGGCCAATACGCCGGTTCCCGTGCCGATATCGAATGCGACAGACTGCGTCATGGTCAGCTTAGGTAAATTGGCTTGAGCGACCAGCCCGACATATTCGCTGCGTATCGGTGCAAATACGCCATAATGCGGATAAATACGTGAACCCAATGCGGCAACCTCAATGCCACTTTTACGCCATTCGTATGCGCCGATGAGTCCTAGCAGTTCGCGCAATGAGGCAACGTAGGGTTCCGTGCTTGACCCGTAAACATCCAGACAAGCGTGACTAACATCAGGTGCACGGCGCAACGGGATGCTGTGATCTGCCGCAAAAGGGATCAGTAACATGCCCAAAGTGTGGGCGCGTTGCGATTGCGCCAGGCGATGTAAATGAAAGGCTTCGGCTGGCGTGGCAGCATTGCTTGCCTTGTTTGTTTTGTCGGTTTTACTTGTTCTACGCTTGCGTGGTTTTTTATCGATGCGTCGCGCCATCGCCTGCAGCAATTGGCGTGCGTTCTGGAAATCACCGCGCCATAGCAATGCATTCCCCTCGCAAGCCAAACGGTAAGCGCTATCCGCAGTCATACGATCATCCGCAATCAGCACGCGCTTGGGTGGCGGCATGCCTTTCTCTGACTGCCAGCGAGCGGATTGCTCTTCGTCGTTTTCGATCCAGCTAATTATGGGGTGATCGTTCATCGTGATAGGCGGGTTAGCCGCAGTTAGGTAGGGAATAGAGTATAAATGCATGACCGCACCCATCGGCGTTAAAATTCCACCAGTTGGTGCAATATTTAGGCTAATTCATTCGTTCCTGATTTTTTAAAAGTGTCAGGCCATTTTCTGGATGTGTGCATAACAGCTAATATACGGATATCTTTACCTGTGATCTGATACGGAAGAATGTACGGAAGCTCGTTTACAACAAGCTCGCGTGTGCCGGAAATACGACTTGGTCTACCGATCTCAGGATAATATGACAAACTGTCCGCAACGGTTTTTATTCTACTAAGAACCTCGTAAGCTGCTTTAGTTGTGCTGTCTTCCCTAATAAAAGCACCGATAATTTTTAAATCATCAAGCGCTTCATCAAGCCATATGACCGCACGCATTATTTGAATTTTTCAATAATATTATCAACGTCCTGACTTGAATGAAAAATGGCATTTTCTTCTGAAGCAATATCCAGACGCTCCTGAATTTTCTTTGTTTGCCATTCGTAAAGATCCAGATACTGATCAATAGCCTGATTGACCAGCCAGTTTCTGGATCGGTCTAGGTTTTGTGCGATAAGATCCAGTTTCTCTTGTTTATCTGCTGTAACTGAAACACTCATACGTCCTGTTTCACTAGCCATTCTTCCCCCTTAATCAAAGGTAATCATGATTAATCATCATAGCATATAATGTGTTTGCAAGTTGCAGGTGTGATGCGTATTGGGGTGCAGTAGAGAAGGATTGCACAGAATTACAGCCGAAATGGGTACGCAACTGGTATTTTTCTTATTGTGCACTTTTTGATACATTCTGTATTAATTTCTTTGATGCCGCATTATAAGTACGCGATCATAAATTTTTTAACAAAACTCGCTGATTATTACAGGGCTGTGCCATTGGAAATATTAATAACTTTTGGACGACTATGTGCTACATAAGCAACTCAATTCGTCATTCCCGCCAGAAGCACGCGGGAATGACGAAACTTGTTACATTAAGAGTGTTAAGTAACTTC
This sequence comes from Nitrosomonas sp., assembly GCA_021774075.1. Lineage (GTDB taxonomy): Bacteria > Pseudomonadota > Gammaproteobacteria > Burkholderiales > Nitrosomonadaceae > Nitrosomonas. The sequence goes on from JAJFJK010000071.1 coordinate 32,076, forward strand.
TGAACGACTACTTAGTTGCGTAAAAATTTTATTTTTCCGTGCTTTAAACACTTTCACAGCGAAACTCTTTAAACGATCTTTATCAGAATTGGAAATACTATATAGTATAAATTAATTCCAATAGCTCTATGACAAGCGAAGATGATTCATGCCGTTCCTCATTGTGACTCCCCAATTCGGAATGTACGCAATCATAAAGTTTATGAATGCATTTGCCTGGACTTCAATTTCATCCCGATTCGTGTTTTAATAACATACTGATATAAACCCATTTGGTTATGGATATACTCGTAAATTCACGCCCAACCAACAACTAGGAATAGGAGAGTCTTATGAAAAATAAAAATATGTTGACTGCTGCTCTAGTGCTCACAGCCTGTAGCTTTGCCACACATGCAACGGCTGGCCCGTGTGATGAGGGTATGGCGTTAGTTAACCCACTGAATAATATGCTAGAAATTCGTGGTATTGATATTGGCAATGGGGATATTATCGATGCAATGGTAGAACTTGCTAATAACGAACTTATTGTGCGGGATTTGACACCAGGCAGCTTTATCAATCCCAGCAATCGGTTTGATCCATCAACCTCACAGGTGGAGCTTGACTGCGTGGTATCAGGCCCAGACACTTTGCGCGGAACCTTAGATGTGTTAATAGACGGCAACGACACAAAGCTTGAGATTGCTGAGGCAAGTACTGTTTTTGACCCTACCCAGACTCGGGATTGGACTATAGACTTTAACAATGACTTTCCAGATGAGGTGGTGATGTTTAATACCCTCAACAGGGTTAGCATACCAGGGGCTCTAGGTAATTTCGAGATGTTAGGAGGAGATCAAATTACTTTGACATTTGGATTCAATGATCTTACATCGACATTCCATGGCACCATTTCTCCAGGTCGATTCGAAGGCTTATTTACTCACAGGGAACAGACCGGCCGTTACACGGGAAGACCAACGAAAACTACCCAGACAGCAGGATTTAATGATGGCAGGTTTCAGGTAGAAGTCGACTCTGGGAGTGGTCCAACAGATGCCATATTGGCAACAGATGATTCTGCTGCATTCTTCTTTTTTGATCCAGACAAAGTAGATGCGCTAGTGCGCGTATTTGATGGCTGTGCTTTTAATGATCATTTTTGGGTTTTTGCATCCGCGGCAACCGATGTGGCGTACACTTTAACGGTAACGGACACAAACTCGGGAGAAGCGAAGGTTTATGAGAATCCGCTAGGAGGAGCAGCGCCAGCGATAACGGATACTGAAGCTTTTGCTACTTGTCCTTAAACTAATCAAGTGCAACAGTTTTCGTTTTGAAAAGAACCTCGTAAGGGGTTCTGAAATTTAAACATTTCCTTGGTTGGTGATTTAATTTCTCAACAACTTGTTCAATAACACTATCACTAATCTCATGGAAATTACACCCTTTTGGAAAGAACCTTCGCAATAAGCCATTGGTATTTTCATTTAAACCGCGTTGCCAAGGAGCGTATGGATCTGCAAAATATACCTTGCTTGCTGTGGCATTTTCCAGATGCTTAAACTTAGAAAGCTCGCTTCCATTATCAACAGTAAACGTTTTGATGAGACTTTGATTAATGCTATTAAATAGCTTAATTGATGTTTGCATAAAAGTATCTGATTTCTTGTCCATGACTTTACCTGCCACAAGATATCGACTTTTTCTCTCAACGTGAGTAGCAAGGCCACCTTTTGATTTTGTGCCTTCCATCGTGTCACTTTCCCAGTCACCAAAGCGGGTTTTATTGGCCACTATTTTAGGCCGTTCACTGATTGATACTCTGCCTTCAAATAATCTTCTTTTGCAACTACGGCGCTGCTTTCGACGTTTTTTATGATGCCGAACTAGGGATAAATACAGATCGCCTCCTTGTTTTGCATCAGCAAATATCCACTGATAAATTGTTTCATGACTCACCCTCATTTGCTGGCCACGACACTCTCGTTCTAGCCGTCCAGAAATTAACTCTGGTGATAAACCTTGTCGAAGATATTTTATTACTAAGTCATACAGTTGTTTATGAGCTTTTCTTTTTTTCGTTCTTGGTTTTAATTTGCGTTGATTACTAAAAAAAACAGCTGATTCATACCAATAAACCGAATGCGGGGACTTATTTCTTTTCAGCTCAAGGCTAATAGTACTTGGTGAGCGGGACAGTCTGCTCGCAATCGTACGTAGTGACATCTTGTACATGTACATATGAGCTTACAATATCGCTCGTATGAGGTTAAATGAGTGTAAGGCATCGTATAGTCTCCTGATTTTAAATTGTGACGATTTAAATTTATCAGATTCTTACGATGTCTTCCTTTTTTCTGAAACTGTTGCACTTAGAACTTGAGTTCACCCTATCTAGTCTGAGATCTGTCATGTCAGAATGGTGGCCTGTTTTGTTGGGACTGTTGGCTTTGTATGTGCCCACTTTTTATAACCTTGCCAATGGGATATGGACTAATGAAGAACAGGCACATGGGCCAATTATTCTAATTCTTTCACTGTGGCTTATTTACCGTCAATGGCCGCGGATGATGGAAAAAAGCGAAGGTAGGCCCACCTCTGCTATGGGCTGGATAGTTTTTGTCATAGCGCTACTATTCTATATTATTGGTCGTTCACAACAGATTCTGATTTTTGAAATTGGTTCTTTTATTTGGATGCCTGCTGCAATTCTGCTGATCAAGCGAGGTAGTAGTGCCCTGAAGGCCTTATGGTTCCCGCTTTTCTTTATGCTGTTTATTACGGCTGGCATGGGTGGCGGAACCGGTACAGGTGCAGCACCCATTGTGGCACAAGTCGCCAAGGAAATGGGCATCCTGACAGTAGCCGTGGTCAGTAAACCATTTGCATTTGAGGGCAAGCGTTTGAA
>JAJFJK010000072.1 GCA_021774075.1 Nitrosomonas sp.
CATTTTGAAAAAGCCTCATGATTAAAGTTCAGAGACAATTTCAACCTTAAATTCATTTTCTTCCAACATCTTTTTTTATCGCTAAGTACGCACTTACCGGATGAACCTTAAAAATAGTAATTCGCACACGACACCTTGGTAATCTTAAAACGGTGAAACTTCAGTAAATTGACTCAGTCGTTTTTGCATTTCCGCAATACTTTGAGAATAAGCCATAAACTCGGGTCGACCTGCAGATAATTTATAACCGGCATCAAGCGCTTTCTTAGCCTCTCTCCAACTCTGACTTTCAGCATGGCATTTCGCTTGTGAAATATAATCTTCAATTAAAAGATTCTCAGTCAGAACATTTGTTTTAATCATTTCCCTTAATGAGCTTGCCTGCTGACAACTGGGTTCTCGCACCTTCCCAACAATATAGTTTGCAAAAGGCTCGCTATAATTACGAACAAGCGCCGCAAAAATATAGGACGATATTGCAGAATTTGGGTTCTGTTTCGAAATTAGTGTTAAGTGTTTAATTCCAGATTCCAAATGGTCACCACTGCGCCACAATAAGAACTTTCCCGCTTCAATACTTCTGAGATCATCTACTGAAAATAAAGCTTGACCGGCTTTTGACGATTCTACTTTTATCACAGCAGGCTCAGAGCTGAAACTCGAAAAACCGTCTTCAGTCTGTAATTTCAATTGTACAAAGATACGATATTCTCCAACCTCCTTAAAATTCCAACCATTCGCGCCGAAGAAGATGGGGAAGACATCTCCCATAGCTTGCTTAGGTGCTAAGGTAGTTGACCCGCCAAAATCACTTTCACTGAGAGGGGCTAATAATACTTTTTCCTTATTTACATCGATCGAATAGATTTCAATTAGGCCATCCCCAGGACGTAAGCCGCCAATAATTTTTACTGGTTCCCGTCGCATATTAGTAACACGTAAGGCTAAATAAATAGGCTCCCCTAACTCTACGGATTGCTTTAAGGGCATAGCAGTCACTTTGACGCCATCGCCTTGAGATACTGAGGCAGGCGCAGGCGCATCAGCGATTAACGCTGGGTCACCTAGGTCACGCCCATGTTTTAATGGTGAGGCACAGCCAAATAGTACGCTAATTAGTGCAAACATGAATAATTTTGAGAGTGAACTAAAAGTCATTTTCCCATCCTCCTTAATGAACATGCGGGCAAGCATAGTCGCGAGGACTCAAACCTGGCCAGACTTCGTTGTCAGCGTGATTCTGCAAATGATCCAAACTTGTAGCGCTAAACTCATAATTAAAAGTATTACCAACTACCCCTGTCTGGTTCATGATGGTCAACGAACCATCACCGTCGCAGTGATTGAGATTAAAGCCATGACCGATCTCATGTGCGGTCGAGCGCAGGTATTTGGCATTATCGGAACTCACCGTGGCATTTTTCCAAAAGTTCACAAATGCAGAACGATCGTTTGTTGTCCCACTGGCTCCCGCATACATTCTGCCTAACGATGTCGTTTTTCGACAGGCAGCGCCACAGTCACCTTCCCAATAGTGATCAACGACAATGCCGTAGAGATGATAACGTGTACAGGTATAGGCATTTAAATACCCGCAGGGGAAGGTTGATGAACCTATTGGATCTCGCCTATTTGCGATTTCAATTGTCTCGATCTCCGCCAAAGTAATGTAATCATATTGATTTGGGTCAAGCGGATTAGCCGGCCCCGTTAAAGGCGCAATATTGGTAGTGTCTTCATCGACGGCGACCAGTCGCTCACCCTGCCAGTAGATTGTCGTCAAATTCACTTCGTCACCAGATATTGTTTCTGGCTGAGGATACTGAGTACCAGTCATTCGATCGTACTCGATCCGAGCGGTTGTACAGCCAATAAGGGTAATTAATGTAAGTGCTAAAATTATGTGAGATAAGCTGAAAAAAGAACCCATATTAACCTCCATGTTTAATTAACAAAAGGTAAACCACCGACTCTACCGGTGGACTATCAAAGTTTGATAATTCCGGGATTAATTGAAAATCTTCCCATTTATGAACCGCCTAAAGTTCAGTAGATGAGGAAACAACCAATGAAAGTACAAAGTTTAAGCCATACGGCTTAGGATTGTAAGTATGACTCTGTTGCAAAAATTAAAAAAATACTTTTATCATTTCCATGAATCGCAGTTATCCGCCATTTTTCGTCAAAAACCAATTTTTGCAACAGAACTCTTTTAACTAGACTACCAACAAATTGAGTAGCGACGATGTGAGAAAACTCACAAATAAAGCAACGCTTAGTACTGACAAATTAAGTCTTTGAAAGGTACTGCCAATTTAACTCCATGAGGTAAGTCATTGAAACGAAGAAAATCCACTCGACCGTAATCAAGCAACTGTATATCGTTTCATTTAGGATGATTGTAGTTAGCAAACCTAACAAACATAACGATTCTGTTGCTATTAATGCCAAAAGTATGGAAGATATACGGAAACTACATAATTACTTGTTAGGTGCTCAGACCCTGGTTTAGGGGATAATCAGCGAATAGTTTTGCTGGAAGGAATGTCAATGGGTGAACTATCTCAAAACTATACTTTGCCATTTAATGAGGACAAAAATCCTCCTATGCGCGAAATAGGTTTGAATGATATCACAAGCCAGCATCCAGAATTTTATGGTAATTATGAACATTTGGAGCTGTTTCTTCGGTTGGCGGCAACAGGTATACATACATTTGAACGAGGTGAAGCGCTACGCCAATGGAAAGAATGTAACCGAGTACAGCATATCGACGAACAGGGATTAGTGATTAAAGGAAGTGTAGAGTTTCATGGGTTTGATTTACGTGGTGCGGACTTACACAATATTTATTTGGGATATGTGGACCTTAGGGGAGCCCATTTAGATAAAGCCAATATGGAAGGAGTGCGTATGAAGGGGGCGTGGCTAGATGGCGCCAGCATGGTGGGAACCAAATTAGCATGTAGCTACCTATCGTTTGCTAGTTTTTCAAGAGTGGACTTCTCAGAAGCTGATCTGACGGATGCTAATTTAGCCGAGTGTAAATTAATAGATGCAACTTTTAGTCGTGCCACTTTAACTGGTTCACTTCTTCGTGACACTCAGCGGAGGAACTGGGATCTTCGAGATGTTATTTGTGAATGTGTCTATTGGGACCAGAGCACCCCTCCTACCCATTATTCTACCGGAGAGTTCGAAGAACTTTATTCTCAAGATCGGGTTGTTCAATTTGCAATAGACGGAAAAGTTGATTCTTTTACTGTATCTACAGTGCCAGAAATTATTCGCGCATTCAAAGAATACCACCACACTGAGCTAACCTTGGTTGGCATTGAAAATATTAATGGCGTTAACCGTTTTCGCTTCACCGTCAACGGAGAAAGCAGCCAATCAAATAGTCAAATTGAGTCAAAGTTAGATGACGTCATGCAGGTGCTACAGGCTATAAAAAAACAACCTAGAGGCGATACCAACTACAACTTCCACACAGAAATTACAGGAGAGGTACAACAATTATTTCAAACAGGCTTGATAAATACAGATTCTGACGCAGAATCGTTACATATGGGAGCACATGATATGGCGAATTTCAGCAACAAAATTGAGAACAGTAAAATAGGACAGTTGAATCAAGCGGACCAAATCAATAACCCTGTATATCAAGAATTTCCCCTTACACAATCTGAAGCGCAGGGCCTCATGAGCGTATTAGAATCGAAAACACCCGAAAAAAATGGGTTCACTGAAGAAATGAAACAGGAAGTTAAATCTGCTTTGATGGCTGTATTAAAACAAGAAGTGAAAGCTCTCACTGGAAAAGCCTATGGCTTATTGAAGGAATTCTTTCCTTCCTACATCAAAGCGATCCTACCCTGAGGAATAAAAATAGTAAGGCCTGTTTTATTGCCAGTAAGAGATTGCATTATTGTTTTTTTAATGGAATGTATATCACATAACAAGGCAAATTCAGCCGACCCAATACCGCGACGCTCCCATCGTCGCTCTGTGGCATCAGTCGGCTGATTTGCGGCGTTATCTCTGTTAAAAATGAATTTTGCACTTTCTCACCGGTCGCGGTAGGAATGCCAGTTACCCAGCCCCCCCCGCGCAGATCCCAGCATGCGCTACTAACGCACTGGGCTCCTCCCTTGAGTACGAACGTTGAAGCGTTGCCTCGGATGAGGATGTGCCAATCGGATTCTTGGGAAAAAGCGTGTCGTGATCCTCACAAATTTACTCCAGCTCATAAACCCCCTCTGGCTTCTTTTTCTAATGCGTTGCAGCCAAAGCCTACGCACCTCTTTGAAAAACAGCCAAATACTTCGATCATTGCCAGAAACTGAAAAATAGTTAATGTGCCATTGCAGTGTTAATCAGCGTTGAAATTTTGCCAGTTTTTTTCAGAAAACAGCGCCCAGATTTACCAATTTAATTTTTATACCATTGTTTTCACAGAATAGTAAGTTTCATTACAGGTGCTGACACTGGAAAATATTGGAAGCTGATTTACATGTATTGGCTTTGGTCTAGATTGTTACTTTTATCACATACAGAAAAGGAGCGTTTCGGTATTGTTGTCATCCACATTGTACAGGGAGATAAAACTTCGAAAGTACAAGGGTGAGTAGTTGCCTTCAAAGTCTCAGAGAGAGGTTCTGCTATAGCTACATTGTTTGCTGACTTCCTGAGGAGCCTCCAAGTAATACCCAGCTATTACCAATATTTGAAACAATAATCTGGGCGATTTTAGTGGTGTTGCGGGAATCCACCTAACTAACAAAAAAGAGAGATATTAAAATGAATAACATTACTAAAATTGTTGCGTCAACTCTGTTAGAGAAAAACATGAAAATGAAATTATTAGCAAATATTACCTGCATTTCTCTATTTGTTTTTGCTTCACAGTCCCAGGCACTAATAAATTTTAACAATCTTACCCCCAATAATAGCGGCGGAGAGTTTTATCTTCCGCCGCTCCCTCTCCCTCCCCAAACAGAGACCACTCCAAACCCTCCCAAACTTTATATTCAATGGGCTGTAACGGACTCCATTAAGCTTAAATGGCAAGATAAATCCTATGATGAAGAAGGGTTTCGAGTGGAACGGCTTACTGATCAAGGGTTATGGACAGTCATTGATACTTATGCGTCACTAGCAGGTAAAGGTCTAACTGAGAGTATAGTAATTTCTGACCTCTTTCCTAATGAAGAATATTGTTTCCGTGTTGTGGCTCATAATGAATATGGCGATTCTGGAGGCCTTGCAGAAGCTGTACAGCAAGCATGTACACACACGACTATAGCCACAGAAAAAAGTTGTCCCGGCTCTGTCATAGACGATATTCTAAATCTTGCCACCAATGAGAATTCCGAAATATCATTAGCTTGTGATTTCAAACTACAACCTGGTCAATTAGTTACCAAGCGTCTTATTTTTGAAGGGCCTGATGCATCAGGTATTACTGTTGATCTCAATAGCGCACGATTGAAGGTATTTGATGGTATCAATTATCGAAGTAAGGACAGAATTGAAGTGCGTTCTAAAAAAAAGGAAGAGGAAGACAATAAAGATATTTCCATTTATGAACCACCCGAAAATATCACCATAAAAAACGGTAATATCATTGGTTCAGTTCGTATATGGGGGATGTCAAAAAATGCCAACGGAGAACAATTCAAGCTATCATCAAGAACTTCTGATCATACTGAAAGGACTAGATCTAACGCCCCCAAGAATATAGTTTTTGATAACCTTACTATAACCGGAACAGGTAGAAACCCAGTGTATTTTGCTGCTGGCGTATCTCACTCAAAACTTATTAATTCTAGAGTCCACGGAAAATCGGACGCGGTTGCAATATATCTTGATGCAGAAAGCAGTAAAAACACAATTAAAAATAACGTAATTGATGTTTCCACCAAAAACAAACCTCTTGAATATTGGGATAGGCCATTAATCGCCATTGATGGTTCGAGTGGCAATAAGATTATAAACAACCAGTTTTCTAATCTTAGTCATGGCGGTATTTATTTATATCGAAATTGCGGTGAAAATAGCGTTATCAGACATGCAACGCCAGAACGAAACCATATAATTAATAATACCTTCTATTATAAGAAATATACCGGTGCCAACCCTTCTGTCTATTTGGCTTCACATGATCGTGGTGAGATTAATCGACAATCCTGGTTAACTTCTTCGTTCTTTTGTTCGGATGACGATGGTTATCCTTATGGCAGCAGCGTATCAGATAAGGACTATGCTCGTAATAATATCGTTATGCAAAACCAGTTTTTTGAGAGAAAGGTAATACCCGGGGAATTAGGTGATGTTCTAGATACTATTTGGGGTTTAGCACTTGAAAAAGCAGAGATAATCCCCGATTATGTTAAAATCTCAAATCCATCCCTTAATTCCGACAATAAGATTTCCTATAATCAAATAGTCACTGAAGAAACCGTAGACAATGAACGACCAGCGGGTTGTTATGTTGAAATGGAAAACAGAGGTTTCATTTTTGATCAAGAATCCTTTGTCATTCATCCAACACAGTGTACTAGTACCCAGTATACCTGCAACAATGGTGAATTGGTTAATCAACCCATACTCACTCCGACATGCAACGCTGTTGAATAAATCAAAATGATAGCCGCATTGATCACATTGGCAAGATTCTGGCTCGTGGCTAAGGCTATTTTAGCTTTGAATTCTATTGAATATTGTGTGCGTTTATTGCCCATAGTTATCTCTCTCTATTTGTCTCATGTCAGAGCTCAACAACTTGTCCGGTACTGCCAAGTTAACTGTATCTGAGCGACAATAGCTGAATGAAAAATTCAACGGCCCTATACAAACGCCATCGATTTCCATCTGATATCATTCAGTACGCAGTGTGGCTCTATCATCGATTTAACTTAAGTCACCGTGATATCGAAGACTTGTTAGTTGAAAAGGGAATCGTAGTGACTCACGAATCGATTCGTCTATGGTGCAATAAGTTCGGCTCAGCATATACCAAGAAGCTAAGGCACCAACATCTAGGATACGGCGATACTTTCTTCCTTGATGAAATATTCGTAAAGATTCAAGGCAAACAACGGTATTTGTGGCGGGCGATAGACCAAGACGGTGAAGTGGTAGATGTTTTGCTGCAGGCACGCAGGGATGGCAAAGCTGCTAAGCATTTCTTCAAGCGGTTTCTCAATAATTGCCGAAATGAACCTAGAAAAATTGTCACTGATAAATTGAAAAGCTACGGCGTTACCCAACGAGAACTTGTCCCCGACTCAATTCACGACACTTCCCAATACGCCAACAATCGCGCTGAGCTTTCACACCAGCCAACCCGTGTAAGAGAACGAGACATGCGCCGGTTCAAATCGATGGAGCAGGCTCAACGATTCCTTGATGTACATACTGCCGTGTACAATCTATTTAACCTTGGCCGTCATCTAGTATCTGCCAGTGATTATCGGGATTTAAGACAAGGTGATTTGCGTCTTGGAAAAAGATAACAGTAACTTAAAGCCTGGAATTACAGTATTTTGGTCGTGCCGAAAAGTTAACTTGGCAATACCTCCGAAGAGTTACTAGAAATATCTTCTAATTTGTTTTCTTTCGAATGTTCTGTGCCGTTTTTAATAACGCCAGCTGTAGCTGAAAGAAAACCTAATACAGCACCCAGAATAATATTAAAAGACTGAATGGCTAAATCTCTCTTCATCTGAAAAGCCTTACCTTCTTCCCTTAATGCTTGCTCTATCAATTCTTTTGAATTTTCGTTGCTTAACAAGTCTAGCTCTTCAGGTCCAATTGCAGTTACAGGGTTATAACTCATCTGATAGAAGGCTATGTAACCCATAGAGCAAAGGAGTAGTGCGTAAGCACTTAAAATAATAATCCACTTTTTATCTACTTCCATTGAAATCTCTCCTGAAATTTAGTTTATAGAAAACCCCTGTTTTTAATTACTTCCGCAACATGATATGCGACCTGAAGTGGCTCCCCTTAACTAGACAACCTGAAGATAAATTAAGCTCTAACAGGGTTAGTTAATCAAGCTCAGGCAGCTTGAGGAATTGCATGCTTCTGATAGTAAGTTTCATCGGGCGTCATGTTATCAAGACTTTGATGAAATCGTTCCTGATTGTACCAACTAAACCAGGTGTTTAAACTTTTCCTGACCTCTTTTAGGCTACTGAATTCCTTGGTATATAGATGCTCGTACTTGACTGTACGCCATAACCGTTCAACAAAAATATTGTCATAGTAACAACCCTTACCATCCATACTGATCTGTATATCATGATCTTTTAGCATTGAAGAAAAGCTTTACTGGTAAACTGCACGCCCTGATCAGGGTACTGCCAAGTTAACTGTATCTGAGCGACAATAGCTGAATGAAAAATTCAACGGCCCTATACAAACGCCATCGATTTCCATCCGAAATTATTCAATACACAGTGTGGCTTTATCATCGATTATTATTTGAAAAATTACTTGGTTCTTGGGTAACGATCAAGAATTTGATTAGGTGCTTGGTCTACTATAGGCTTACTAATCGTAAAATTAAAAAAGGCCTGCATCGCTGCAAGCCTTTAAATGTTTGGCTCCCTGACGAGGGCTCGAACCTCGGACAAACGGATTAACAGGTGTTTTAATACACCAATTTTATAACTATTACACTCGCCAGTGCTCGCCAACAACCGTCATTTTTGTCACACCTTATTTATAAGTCTGTAATACAGCGCAGGAAATTCACCAGTTATTACATACATTATTACCAGCTCAAGGTAGACTATTTTGACTCTGGCATTAACAGGCTCTTTTGCAATAAAGCCGTATTTCGTACGCCACAGGGTAAATTTTAATCTTGCAAATGGTGTTTATATGGTGCAATATTGCATCAATGTTTGATTTTATACTTGGAGGACAATACCATGTCAAGACAAAGCATATCCTTTACCGATCCTAACGATGAATGGCTTAAAAAAAATGTTGGGACTGGCGGTGAATATAAGAGCAACAGCGAGGCTATAAATGATCTCATTCGAAAAGCGCGCAAAGAGCAAGACGAAATTGAATATATCCGAGCCAAACTTATAGCCTCTGAAAAATCTGTTGAGCAGTTCGGGTGGGTTGATAAAGACCGTGACGAAATGCTTAAAGGTTTTAAAGATAGATTGCGTGCTAATGGGGAGTTATAGGCTTACACCGGACGCAGAAGAGGATTTGTGGCGCATTTATCAATGGGGTTTTCGTGAATACGGTGAAACCGCCGCCGACGAGTATTATTCTGCTTTCTTTGATCGTTTTGAACAACTTGCAGAGCAACCGTATTTATATCAAGCTGTCACGCATGTTCGTGAAGATTACAGAGCGAGCGTGTGCGGGGTGGATACTATTTATTACCGCATTGTTGGCGATACGGTTGAAATTATGAATGTTTTAGGCCGACAGAATAGGGATGAATGGCTTTAGGGCACCTCTAAAAATACCTAAGAAAATCGAATCGATCTACCCCGGAGAACGATTTCATTCGATTTTCGACATTTTCTGTCCAATATCATTAATTTAAGGCGATATTGGGCTGCTATCCTTTCATTTTATTCCCTTTTAGGCAATTTCTGGCGCAATGACCCTGTGCATGGCGAATTCATAATGCTAGCGCATTTTCTCCAATAAACACAGTCTTGTGCGATGCCACAAAAACGGCATAATGGCAGATATGCGAGATGTTGCCCTACTCTTCATTCATTTGATCACAACTTTACTTAAACTAGTTAGACTAGGTGGTGTGCATACGGTCATGGCGGAGACTTTACTGGTTAAACATCAGTTGGTTGTTATGAAACGCTCTCAACAAAGAGCTAAACTCTCGTCGTTTGATCGCGTTGTGTTTGGCTTGCTTTCATTAATTATCAATCCCGCCCGTTTTTCTAAAGTCGCGGTTATTATCAGACCCTCCACCTTGTTGCGCTTTCACTAGGCTTTAGTTAAGAAAAAATACCAACAGCTGTTCTCTTCATGCCAGCATTCAAAGCCAGGACCAAAAGGGCCTTCACAGGAACTCATAGATGCCATGTACTGTGCGAAATACTAATTTACAAACGGAATCGGTTTTTAGTTTTACTTGTCGTTTACTTGCAAGCTTATAAGATAAGTCAGATGATCGTTATCTCTGTTAAAAATGAATTTTTCACTATCTCACCGACAGCTTTGGGTCGGTTTCCGACCATGAGCAGGACTTTATTGGGTACTGCCAAGTTAACTGTATCTGAGCGACAATAGCGGAATGAAAAATTCATCGGCCCTATACAAACGCTACAGATTTCCACCAGAAATCATTCAATACACAGAGCCTCTTGCAAAACTCCAACAGGCCCAAGCGCACAAGTGGTAGAAAAACGAATTAAGCTAAATTTTAATCCGAATAAGCTTGAATATAAGCGTTTTTGCAATTTAGCCGGTCATTTCATGAGATTTCGCCAAATTTAAG